>JAEZHS010000025.1 GCA_023436825.1 Pseudomonadota bacterium
GCCAAGGGGAACTGGCCCGCCGACTGGCGCCGTTTTCGCGGCACGCTGAACGGGCCGCAGACGCCAAGTCCGACCGATGCGCCCATCCGGATCGTCATCGGCGCGAAGGCGCGGTGAATCTTCCGGACCGCCGGCCTCATGAATCATGAGCCGGCTGGAAGCCGGCGGTCCGGAAGAGCGGAGCAACGCAATGAAGGACTCGAACCTTTCGCCGGAAACCCTGATCGCGCAGGCTCTTGGCGAGATCGATCCGGTGTCCGGCGCGCTGGCGCCGCCGATCAGCCTCTCGACGAACTTCGAGCAGGCGGCCGACGGCTCCTACCATCAGGGCCGCGTCTACTCACGGGCGGACAACCCGACCTACGAGCAGGCCGAGCGCATGCTGGCGATGCTCGAAGGCGCCGCCGGGGGCTGCATCCTCTTCGCCTCCGGCATGGCCGCCGCCACCGCCGTCTTCCAGTCGCTGATCCCGCGCGATCACGTCGTGGTGTCGCGCATGCTCTACTGGGGTGTGCGCAAGTGGCTCGCCGAGTTCGGCCTGTCCTGGGGCCTCGATATCGAGTTCGTGGACACGTCCGATCTCGACGCGGTCGCGGCGGCGATCCGGCCCGGCGCCACGCGGCTGGTCTGGCTCGAGACCCCGGCGAACCCGACCTGGGACGTGACCGACCTCCGCGCGGTCTGCGACCTGGCGCACGCTGCCGGCGCGCGGGTCGCCGTCGACAACACCGTGCCGACGCCCGTTCTGACGCAGCCGATCGAATTCGGAGCCGACCTCGTGGTGCATTCCGCCGCCAAGTATCTCAACGGCCACAGCGACGTCGTCGCCGGCGCAGTGCTGAGCGCGCGCAACGATCCGTTCTGGCAGCGCATCCGCTCATGGCGGCGAACCGGTGGCGCCGTACCGGGACCGTTCGAGGCCTGGCTTCTGGTGCGCGGCATGCGGACCCTGTTCCTGCGCGTGCAGCGGGCATCCGAGTCGGCGCTCGCGATCGCCCGGCACTTCGAGAGGCATCCGGCGCTCGGCGTCGTCCTCTATCCCGGCCTGCCCTCCCACCCCGGCCATGCCATCGCCGCCCGCCAGATGACCGGCGGCTTCGGCGGCATGCTGTCGGTCCGGGTCGCAGGCGGAATCGAGGCGGCAAAGTCGGTGCTCGCCAAGGTCAAGGTTTTCAAGCGCGCCACGTCGCTCGGCGGCGTTGAAAGCCTGATCGAGCACCGCAGCAGCATGGAAGGTCCATCCTCGCCGGTGCCCGACGACCTGCTGCGGCTGTCGATCGGAATCGAATCGCCGATGGATCTCATCGCCGACTTGGAGGCGGCGCTGCGTGGAAATCGCTGACAAGGTCACCGCCGCGCTGCAGGCGAGCATCCTGCCGTCCGTGATCGCCCGCGGCGGCGAGATCCGCGTGCTCGGCGTCGAGGGCGGCACGGTCACCCTCGAGGTGACCGGCTCGCCGGGCGCCGCCCTGCCGCTGATGGGACGCATCGAAACCCTGATCCGGCGCGCCGTTCCCGAGGTCGCCGAAGTGCGCCTCGTCGGACCTGCCGGACCGCCGGCCGCCGGCAACGGCGACGTCGCCGACCTCGTGCGCGGCGTGCTGGAGTGCGACATCAATCCGGTGATCGCCGCCCATCGCGGACATGCCAGTGTCGTCGCCGTTGAGAACGGCTGGGTCCAGCTGCGCCTCGAAGGCGGATGCCAGGGCTGCAGCCTGGCCGAGGTGACTTTGCGCCAGGGCATCGAGCCGCTGTTACGGGAAAAGGTGGCAGGAGTGGTCGGCCTGATCGACGTCACCGATCACGAAGCGGGCCGCGAGCCGTTCTACTCGGCGGCCAAGCGATGAGCGGCACGGCGACCGTCGAGGGCAAGCGCGTGCTGCTCCTGGTCCCGCCGATCACCTACCGGGCCGCAGACTTCGTCGACGCCGCGAAGCGGCTCGAGCTCGATGTCGTCATCGGCAGCGACGGCGCCCTGCCGCTGGGCGGCAATCCTGTCGTGCGCGTCGACCCGAGCGATCTCGATGGCAGCGTCCGCCGTCTTCTCTCCACGGTCGGGCGCGTCGACGCGGTGGTCGCCGTCGATTCCGACATGCTGCCATTGGCGGCCCTGCTGGGTGCCGCGCTTGGCCTCGCCGGCAACACGCCCGACGCGATCGCCGCCGCGGCCGACAAGGCGATGCAACGCCGTCTCTGGGCAAAAGCAGGAATCGCGCAGCCGGGATTCCGGATCCTTTCCGGCGGCAGCGCCGACAGCAGTCGGCTCGGCTTTCCCTGCGTCGTAAAGCCGGTGTCGCTCAGCGCCAGCCGCGGCGTGCTGCGAGCCGACGACGATGCCGCCCTGACGACCGCGGTGACGGAGGTTCGCGCCATCCTCGCCGAGGCCGGCCGGGCGGAAGACGAGCCGATCCTGGTCGAGGAATACGTTCCGGGGTGGGAGCTCAGCATCGACGGTCTGCTGACAAATGGGACGCTCGCGGTCACGGCGGTCTTCGACAAGCCCGACACGCCGGATGGTCCGACCTTCGAGGAAACCCTGCTCGTCACGCCCTCCCGCCTGCCGCCGGCGACGCTTGCCGCCGCCACGCAGCTCGCCGAACGAGCGGCCCAGGCGCTCGGCCTGCATCATGGCCCGATCCATGCCGAATTGCGCATCGACGAGAGATCGGGACAAGCGCGGCCTGTCATGCTGGAACTGGCGGCGCGCTCGATCGGCGGCCTCTGCTCCCGCTCCCTGCGCTTTCTCGACGGCGTCAGTCTCGAGATGATGATCCTGATGAACGCGCTTGGGACCGACATCGGTCTAAAACCCCCGCCCGGCGCTTCCGGCGTCCTGATGCTGCCCGTCGAGCGCGGCGGGGTGCTGCAGGGCATCGAGGGACAGGCGGAGGCGCGCGCGGTCGCCGGCGTCACGGGTCTGTCGATCACCATTCCGATCGGCCAGACCGTGCGCCCTCTGCCGCAAGGCGACCGTTACCTCGGTTTCATGTTCGCCGAGGGTCGTGACCCAGGCGAAGTCGAGGCCACACTGCGCCTCGCCCACGGCAAACTGCGAACGATCATCGTCTAGTCATGCTCTTCCGGACCGCGCGCTGGGTCGCGGTTTACCGCGACCTCCTTGCGCGCTCATGATTCATGAGCGAGCTGGAAGCTCGCAGTCCGGAAGACCATGACGCGCCACT
>JAEZHS010000096.1 GCA_023436825.1 Pseudomonadota bacterium
ACTCATGCTCATGTCCCCTCCGTCGGCTAAGACGCCGACACCTCCCCAAGCATCGCTTGGGGAGGAACTTGCTAATTCCCGAACGTGTCGCGCCACTGCTCGATCACCTCGGGGATGCCCTTGTCGATGTCGGCCACGGTCGGGCGGATGGTCTTGACCTCGCTGATCGGCTTGGCGCCCGGCGGCGCCGGCACCTCGGGTCGCAGCGGGATGCCAAAGTGCTTGGCGTTGATCTTCGCCGCCTCCACCGAATAGAGGTACTCCATGAAGAGCTTGGCGGCGTTGGGGTGCTTGGTGCCCTTCATGATCGCCGACGGCGAGATGATCAGCACCGAGCCGTCGGTCGGGTAGGACACCGCCAGTGGATTGCCGCGCGCGGCGCTGAACAGGGTCGAGCCGTCGGCACCTGCCGCGACCTGCCGCTCGCCGGCATTGAGCGCCGTCACCGTGTCGTTGATCGAGCGGCCGCTCTGCGGCTTGTTCTTCTCCAGTTTGTCGAAATAGCCCCAGCCATAGAGGTTCTTCATCATCAGCACCCAGGTGCCGACATAGCCGGAGAAGCCGGGATGGCCGGTCGACACCTTGCCCTTCCACTTGATGTCGAGCAGGTCCTGCCACTTCTGCGGCGCCTCCTCCGGCTTCACCTTGGAGGTGTTGTAGGTGATGGTGACCAGACCGGCGGCGGTGGTGTGATAGAAGCCGGCGGGATCGAAATTCTGGAAGGTCGGCACGATCTTCGACGAGGTTTCCGGGATGTATTTCTCCAAGCGGCCCTCAGCGCTCAGGCGCACGTAGTGGCCGACGTCGGTCGACGAGAAGACGTCGCAGATCGTCTGGTTGTTCTTGATATCCTGCAGCAGGCGCTGATAGGCGACCTGCGCCGTCGTGCGTACGACATTGACCTTGACGCCGTACATCTCGGTGAAGCCTCGGCCAAGATCCTCCGCGCCCTCCGACGTGTAGTGCGCGACGTACCAGGTGATCTCGCCTTCCTTCTTGGCGCCCTCCTCGAGATCCTTGATGTCCGCATGCGCCGCCGGCGCAAAGGCGAGCGCTGCGACGAGCACCGCGATGGGCGCGAGCCCTGCCAACCCCTTCATCGGTTCCTCCCTGAGCACGATCCCATTATTGTTGGGGGCGGCATACGATCACACGATGCAATTGGCTACAAGCGCGAGACACCGCGAACGAGCGCATGACGGAAAACAAATCTTCTGACTGGGCGGCATACTACGAAAAGCTGCGCGACCGACCACCGCGCCGCACATTGGTCACAGCGCTCGATCGGTTCGGCGCGTCCGTGACCGACGCGCTCGCCGTCGATCTCGGTTGTGGCGATGGCCGCGACGTGATCGAGATGCTGCGCCGCGGCTGGCGTGTCGTCGCCATCGACGCCGAACCCGAAGCCCTGAAACGATTGCAGGCGCGCCCTCTCCCGCAGGGTCACGATCTCCTGCCCATCCAGGCGCGCTTCGAGGACGGGCCGCTTCCGATCGGGCTCAGCCTGGTGAATTCAAGTTTCGCCATGCCGCTTTGCGAGCCCGAAGCGTTCCATCGCTTGTGGGAACGCATCCGCGAGGCATTGCCATCGGGCGGACGCTTCAGCGGCCAGTGGTATGGCCCGAAGGACAGCTGGGTTGGTCGACAGGGCATGACCTTTGTTACCCGCGATGAGGCTCTTTCGATGCTGGATGGACTCGAGCTGGAAATGTTCGAGGAGGAAGAAGACGACGGTGTCACCCCGCGCGGCAACGCCAAGCACTGGCACATCTTCCATATCGTTGCGCGGAAGTAGTCATGCTCTTCGGGACCGCCCGCTTCCAGCGGGCTCATGAGCGCGCAAGATGCGCGCGGTCCGGAAGAATGTAGACAACGCCGCACCGTGTAGCCGACACTTCGAGCACACGAATCGAAGGAGGCACCATGGCCGCCGTTCCCGTCACTGCCGAAATCGCCCGCCGCGCCGCTGTTCTGGCCTGGAACGACCTGCCGGAAGATCTTGTCGAGCGCACCAAGCAATGCCTGCTCGACTGGTTTGCCGTCACCGTGCCCGGCGCCCAGGAGGAACTGACCGACATCCTGGTGCGCGAGGCGCTGGAGGACGGCGCCAAGGGCTCTTCGTCGCTCGTCGGCCGCACGGAGAAGGTGCTGCCCTCGACCGCGACCCTGATCAACGGCGCGGCGAGCCACGCGCTCGACTATGACGATGTCAACTTCTCGATGGGCGGTCATCCCACAGTCACTGTCGTGCCGGCCTTGCTGGCGTTGGGCGAGCAGATCAAGGCGTCGGGCCGGCTGTTCATCGAGAGCTTCGTCGCCGGCTACGAAACCTCGGGCCGCGTCGGCCGCCTGGTCTCGCCCAGCCACTACCAGAAGGGCTTCCACGTCACCGGAACCGTCGGCTCGTTCTCGGCCACGGCGGCGGCGGGCCGCATGCTCGGTCTGAGCGACAGCCAGCTCGCCGTCGCCTTCGGCATCGCCGCCACCCAGGCGGCCGGACTGAAGTCGAACTTCGGCACCATGTGCAAGCCGCTGCACGCCGGCACCGCCTCCGAGCACGGCCTGCGCGCGGCACGACTGGCCGCCAAGGGCTTTACGGCTCGTGGCGATTCGCTGGAGTGCGACCAGGGCTTTGCCTCTTCCCAGAGCGATCACCTGAACGCCGACGCGGCGCTTGGCGAGCCGCCACAGGGCTGGCACCTGCGCAACAACCTCTTCAAGTACCACGCCGCCTGCTACCTCACCCACGCGCCGATCGAGTGCGCCAAGGAGATCCGGCTGAAGAGCAACTTCCCACCGGAACGCGTGAAGAAGATCCTGCTGAGGATCGACGCCGGCGCCGACAAGGTCTGCAACATCCCCAACCCGACGACCGGCCTGGAGGCCAAGTTCTCGCTGCGCCAGACTGTGGCGATGGCTCTGAACGGCGTGGATACGGCGGCGCTCGATTCCTACAACGACGCCGTCACCCAGGAACCGCGCATGAAGGCGCTGCGCGACAAGGTGTCGATCGAGTTCAAGCCCAACTGGGAGCACTCGCTGGCCGAGATGGCGATCCAGCTCGACGACGGCACGACACTCGAGGCGAGCCACGATTCGGGCATCCCGTGGGCCGACGTGGCCAAGCAGCGCAAGGCGATCGAGACCAAGTTCGAGAGCCTGGTGACGCCGGTGCTGGGGGCCGCCGCCACCCGCCGGCTGTACGACGCCATCGAGCGCATCGACGGCATGAGCGATGTGGGGGAACTGGCACGCGCTTCAACCAAGAGCTAGTTATCTTGGGAGCGCGGGCCTCAGGCTCGCATCATGAGCGGGCCGCGAGG
>JAEZHS010000119.1 GCA_023436825.1 Pseudomonadota bacterium
CGCCGGAGCAGATCGGCCCGGCCGAGGTTCATTTCGCCTCGGGCGCGATCGACATCCTGGTCGAGGACGAGGCCGAGGCGGTCGCTGCGGTCAAGCGCTATCTCGCCTATTTCGGCCCGCCGCTTCCGCCGGGCGAGGCGCCGGACCAGACCCGCCTGCGCAGCATGGTGCCCGACAATCCGCGCCGCGCCTACGACGTGCGCCGCGTCATCCAGGGGTTGGCCGATGTCGGCAGCGTGCAGGAGCTGCGCGCCGGATTCGGCCGCGCCATGGTGACGGCACTGGCGCGGCTTGGCGGTCGCACCGTGGGCGTGATCGCCAATCAACCGATGTTCCTCGCGGGCGCCATGGACGGCCCGGCCTGCGAGAAGGCCGCGCGCTTCGTCCAGATCTGCGATGCCTTCGACATCCCGCTGCTGATCCTTTGCGATACGCCGGGCCTCATGGTCGGGCCCGAGATCGAGAAGACCGGCCTGGTGCGCCGCAGCGCGCGGCTCCTGGCCGCCCTGGCCAATGCCACCATCCCGGTCATGACGGTCGTGCTGCGCAAGGCCTACGGCCTCGGTTACTACATCATGGGATCGCGGCCCCTCGAGCCGTCGATCCTGCTGGCCTGGCCGACCGCGGAGTTCGGCGGCATGGGTCTCGACGGCGCCGCCGCCATCATCTACCGCAAGGAACTCGAGAGCATCGAGGATCCCGGCGCCCGCGCGTCGGTCCATCGCCAGCGCACCGACGAGCTCAAGGACTACAACACCGCCTTGGAAGTGGCGGGCCGCTTCGGCTACGACGACGTCGTCGATCCCGCCGACACGCGGCGGATCCTGCTGAACACCCTGGCCACCCTGCCGCCGGTACCACCGCGCGCCGGTCGTAAGCGGACGATCGAACCCTATTGACCACGCAAAGCGCGATCCGTGAATAGACTGTCGTCACGTGGCCTAGCGGTTTGCTAGACTGGACTTTCGGCAGCTATCTCGATGGAGGTCGCCATGCCCGACAGGGGTTCATCGCAGTTCTCGCGGCGTTTCTTCCTCGGGTCGACCGCGGCCGCCTGCCTGGCTGCCGCTGTCGGTCCGGCACGGGCCGCCGGCACCATCAAGCCGGGGCCGAAGTCGGCGCTGATCGTGGTCGACGTGCAGAACTGCTTCATCGATGGCGGGACGTTGCCGGTGAAGGGCGGGGCGGCGGTCGTGCCGGTGATCAACAAGCTCGCGGCGTCGTTCGAGAACATCGTGGTGACGCAGGACTGGCACACGCCGGACCACGCCTCTTTCGCGAGCGCCCATGCCGGCAAGAAGCCGTTCGAGACGACGTCGATGCCGTACGGCACTCAGGTCCTGTGGCCCGATCACTGCGTGCAGGGCTCCGACGACGCGGCCCTGCACAAGGACCTCAAGCTGCCGACCGCGGGGCTGATCATCCGCAAGGGCTTCCGCAAGGACGTCGACAGCTACTCGGCCTTCGTCGAGGCCGACAACAAGACCATGACGGGCCTGGCCGGCTACTTGAAGGAGCGCGGCGTCGACACGGTGTTCGTGACCGGGCTCGCCACCGACTTCTGCGTCGCCTGGACGGCGCTCGACGCGCGCAAGCTCGGCTTCACGGCCTACGTCATCGAGGATGCCACGCGCGCCATCGATCTCAACGGCTCGCTGGCGGCGGCATGGAAGAAGATGACCGAGGCGGGTGTCAAACGCATCCAGGCGAGCGACGTGGCCTAAGGTCGGAAGTGCGTAAACTCACATTGCCGTCGAAAAAAATCGGCTACCTAGCGAGCCCGGGCGGGGCTCGCTATTGCCCCGGCAGCGGGAACGGGTGACACTGACGGCACGAGTTGTGCGACGTCGGGAGGCTCCCGACAGATTGATGGGTTACGCCCGATGCGCGCTTGTCTCGTCGCTGTTCTACTTGGGTTCGCCGGCCTCTGCTGGAACGCCGACTCGGCGCAGTCCCAGCCGCTGCGGACCGCCCTGGTCATTTCCAACGCTCAGTATGCCGACATGCCGCCGCTGCCGCGCTGCACCGCCTCGGCCACGGTCGTGCGCGATGCCTTGAAGGCCAAGGGCTTCGAGGTGGTCGAACGAAGCGATGTGCGACGGGGCGAGTTCGACGCTGCGATCGGCGCCTTAGCCAAGCGCACCGCCGCGTCGCCGCCATCCGTGGCGGTGCTCTACTATTGCGGCTACGCGCGGGAATTCAATGGCCGCCCGTTCCTGTTGCCCGCCGCCGCGAACATCGCACGCGACAACGACCTCCTGACCCAAGGCCTCATTGCCAAGAGCCTGGCCGACAGCCTGGCCCGCGTCGGCGACAGCACGGGTGTCATCCTGCTCGACGGCTTCCAGGCGCCGGGCGCCTCCGCGACCGGCTTGGCTCGGCTTGGCGAACAGATCCAGCCCGGCAGTTTCGCCGTCATCGGCGCCAACAACGATGTTGCGGCGCTCGGGCCGACGGCTGCGGCACAGGCTTTGCGCGGCCAGCTGACGGGCGACGAGGTCAGCCTCGAGAAGTTCGTCGCCGGCATGCGGGCCGAGCTCGCCAAGGGCGGCGCCGGCACGGCCTTCTTCGTTGCCGCGACCGGCCGACCTTCATTCCTGGGCGGCGGCAAGCCGCCGCCCGCTCCCCCAGCCC
>JAEZHS010000204.1 GCA_023436825.1 Pseudomonadota bacterium
TGTGGTTCTCGACGTGCTCGATGCGCTCCTGGATCCACGCCTTCTGGTCGGGATCGGAGATGTGCATGTACTCGACGCCGATCTTGCCGCAGTAGGTCTTGCGCAGGCGGTCCCAGATCTGGCGCAGCGTCGCCGATTCACCCAGCCCCAGCGACCCGAAGATCAGGATCGGGCGGTCCCAGTCGTTCTCGCCAAAGCCGTAGGTCGCGGGATCGAGCTCGCGATGCAGCTCGCGCTTGATCAGGCCCAGCGGGTCGAGGTCGGCCTCGAGATGGCCGCGGATACGGTAGGAGCGGATCAGCAGGAAGGCGCGCGAGGTGTCGAGCGCGGCATCACGGATCTCGGCTTCGGTCTTGCCGGCGAGCGCAGCAGGCGCCGCAGCGCCGTTGCCCTTGCCATTGCCCTTGACGTTGCGGTTGGCAGGAGGCGGCAGCGTCTCGGGATCGATCGCGCCAATGACCCGCGTGCCGTTGGGCGCCCAGGAAGCGCCGCGCACCTCGGCCAGCACATCGCCCTTCTGCTCGGCCAGCGCGTCGAAGAAGGTGCGCCATTCGCCGTCGACGGCGTTGGGATCATTCAGATAGCGCGCGTACAGCTCTTCGATGAACGGGGCGTTGGCGCCGAACAGGAACGATGTCTGCTCTGCTTGCATTGGCGGTTCTCCACCTGACCTTTCCCCTCGCGGGAGGGGAAGCTGATATGGGTCAGCCTTTCATGGCCTTAAGCATTTCCTCGCCCAAAGCGGCGGGAGAATCGGCGACCCTGATGCCTGCGGAACGCATGGCGTGGACCTTGAACTCGGCGGTGTCCTGGCCACCCGAGATCACCGCGCCTGCATGGCCCATGCGCCGGCCCGGCGGGGCGGTGCGGCCGGCGATGAAGCCGACCACCGGCTTCTTGGTCTTGCTCGCCTTGATGAACTCGGCGCCCTTGACCTCGGCGTCGCCGCCGATCTCGCCGATCATGACGATGCCCTTGGTCTCGGGATCGGCCATCAGCATTTCCAGGCATTCGACGAAGTTGGTGCCGTTCACCGGATCGCCACCGATGCCGATGCAGGTTGTCTGGCCGAGGCCGACCGCCGTGGTCTGCGCGACCGCTTCGTAGGTGAGCGTGCCCGAGCGCGAGATGATGCCGATCGAGCCGCGCTTGTGGATGTGGCCCGGCATGATGCCGATCTTGCACTCGTCCGGTGTGATGACGCCGGGGCAGTTGGGCCCGATCAGGCGCGACTTGGAGCCGGCCAGCACGCGCTTGACCTGGACCATGTCGAGCACCGGGATGCCCTCGGTGATACAGACGACCAGCGGGATCTCCGCGTCGACCGCCTCGAGGATGGAATCCGCGGCGTAGGGGGCGGGCACGTAGATCACGCTCGCCGTGGCACCGGTCTTGGCGACGGCCTCGGCGACGGTGTCGAACACCGGCAGGTCGAGGTGAGTCGTGCCGCCCTTACCCGGCGTCACGCCACCCACCATCTTGGTGCCGTAGGCGATCGCCTGCTCAGAATGGAAGGTGCCCTGCGAGCCGGTGAAACCCTGGCAGATCACCTTGGTGTTCTTGTCGACCAGAACGGCCATCA
Organism: Pseudomonadota bacterium; assembly: GCA_023436825.1. The sequence continues at coordinate 1,583 of JAEZHS010000204.1, forward strand.
GCTTGCCTCCTTGACGGCCGTGACGATCTTCTCGGCGGCATCGGCGAGGTTCTCCGCCGACGTGATCTTCAACCCCGATTCCTTCAGGATCTTCTTGCCGAGCTCGACGTTGGTGCCTTCCAAACGCACGACCAGGGGCACGTGCAGGTTGACCTCGCGCGCCGCGGCGACGACGCCTTCGGCGATCACGTCACAGCGCATGATGCCGCCGAAGATGTTGACCAGGATGCCCTCGACGTTGGGATCCTTGAGGATGATCTTGAAGGCTGCGGTCACGCGTTCCTTGGTGGCGCCGCCGCCGACGTCCAGGAAGTTCGCGGGCTCGGCACCATAGAGCTTGATGATGTCCATGGTGGCCATTGCAAGGCCTGCGCCATTCACCATGCAGCCGATCTGGCCGTCGAGCTTGACGTAGTTCAGCGCGTACTTGGCGGCCTCGGTCTCGGCCGGATCCTCCTCGTCGACGTCGCGCAGGTCCTCCAGGTCCTTGTGGCGGTACAGACCGTTGTCGTCGAAGTTCATCTTGGCATCGAGGGCGATCACGTCGCCGGCGCCGGTGACGACCAGCGGGTTGATCTCGATCAACGAGCAGTCGAGGTCGGTGAAGGCCTTGTAGAGGCCGCTCATCATCTTGACGAACGCGCCGACCTGCTTGCCGCCGAGCCCCAGGGCGAAGGCGATCTTGCGGCCCTCGTAGGCCTGGAAGCCCGCCGCCGGATCGATCGCCTGCTCGACGATCTTTTCGGGATGCTCGTGGGCCACGGTCTCGATATCCATGCCGCCCTCGGTCGAGGCGACGATGGCGACTCGGCCGATGGCACGGTCGACCAGCATGGAGAGGTAGAGCTCGCGCTTGATGTCGCAGCCTTCCTCAATGTAGAGGCGCTTGACGGTCTTTCCGGCCGGGCCGGTCTGCTTGGTCACCAGCTCATGGCCCAGCATGGCCGCGGCGTGCTGGCCGACTTCCTCGACCGTTTTCGCGATGCGCACGCCGCCCTTGCCGTTGGGATCGTCCTTGAAGCGGCCCTTGCCCCTGCCGCCGGCATGGATTTGCGCCTTCACGACGGTGACAGAACCGCCGAGCTTGCGGGCCACGTCCATGGCCTCGTCCTTGGTATAGGCCACGCCGCCCTTGAGCAGCGGGACGGCGAATTTGGCCAGCAGGGCCTTGGCCTGATACTCGTGGATATTCATGAAAACCTGTTGCTCGGGCTTAAGTTGCTAATCGCAACTTACAAAGGTCAGCGGCACTTTATGAGTGCCGCCCGCCCTTGGCAACGCTGGACTGATGATCGTTTGAAGACGTTCGACGAAGGTCTGCCTCTCCCCGGCCCTCCCCATCAGATGGGGAGGGTGCCCCAAGGGCGGGTGGGCTCAGCGGCCGACGATCTTGTTGGTGGCGTCGATCAGCGACTTCACGGCGGCGACCGACTTGTCGAACATCGCCTTTTCCTCGGCGTTGAACTCGACCTCGACGATGCGCTCGACGCCTTCCTTGCCGATCACCACCGGCACGCCAATGTAGAGGCCCTTCACGCCGTACTCGCCGTTCAGCATCGCGGCGCAGGGCACCATGCGCTTCTTGTCCAGCAGGTAGGACTCGGCCATGGCGATGGCCGAGGCGGCCGGGGCGTAGAAGGCCGAGCCGGTCTTGAGCAGGGCCACGATCTCGGCGCCGCCATCGCGCGTGCGCTGGACGATCTTGTCCAGGCGGTCGCGGGTGGTCCAACCCATGTCGACCAGGTCGTGCAGCGAAATGCCGCCGACCGTCGAGTAGCGCAGCAGCGGCACCATGGTGTCGCCGTGGCCGCCCAGCACGAAGGCCGTCACGTCCTCGACCGAGACGTTGAATTCCTCGGCGAGGAACAGGCGGAAACGGGCGCTGTCGAGCACGCCCGCCATGCCGACGACGCGCTTGGCCGGGAAGCCGGTGACCTCCTGCATGAGGCCGACCATGGCGTCGAGCGGGTTGGTGATGACGATGACGAAGGCGTTGGGCGCGTGCTGCTTGATGCCCTTGCCGACGGTGTCGATGATCTTGGCGTTGATGCCGACGAGGTCATCGCGGCTCATGCCGGGCTTGCGCGGCACGCCGGCGGTGACGATGACGACGTCGGCGCCTTCGATGTCCTTGTAGTCGGAGGTGCCGCTGTACTTGGTGTCGAAACCCTCGACCGGGCTCAACTGGGCGATGTCGAGCGCCTTGCCCTTGGCGACGCCCTCGAGGTCGGGAATGTCGAACAGGACGACGTCGCCCAGTTGCTTCTGGCCGGCGAGCAACGCGAGGGTGCCACCAATCTGTCCGGCGCCGATCAGCGCGATCTTCTTGCGAGCCATGCCGAAAACTCCCGAATTTCTAAAGGCGGCGCGTGGTAGCGCGATTCGCCGGGAGCGGCAAGACGGGCGCCGAATCAGCGCTTCAGATCGGATGCTTCTTCAGATGCGCCAGCAGCAGCTCGGTTGCCTTGGCCGGCGCCTGGTCCATGACGAAATGGCCGACGCCCGGCAGCACTTCCATGGCGAAAGCGCCGCTCACGAATTCGCTCGTGCCGTGCGCGGCGTCGGGCCCGACCGTGGCGTCGACGTCGCCCCAGATGTAGAGCGTCGGCACCTCGATCATGCCGATGTCGGCGGCCAGTCCGACATTGGCGCGATACCAGGCGAGTGCGGCCTCCATCGCCTCGGGATTGCCCAGCACCGAGAGATGCTCGTCCATCGCCGCCGTGCGCACGCCCTGGCCGAACAGGCCATCGCGCAGGCGGCGGGCATTGCCGGCGAGCAGGAGCTTGCCGGTCTGCGGATCGAGGAAGGCGCGATGATGGCGTGAACGGTTCTTCTGCTCGCCGTCGGGCTTCTCGAGCGCGCGGCGGAACGACTTGGGGTGTGGCCGCGACATGACGGTGAGCGAGGCGAGCCGCTTGGGATACGCCGCCGCCACGCCCCACGACACTTGCCCGCCCCAGTCGTGGCCGACCTGATGGAAGCGTCGCCCCTCGTGGCCCGCCGCCGCCACGATCTCGATCGCGTCGTTGACCAGCTTGTCGAAGGCGTAGTTCGAAAGATCCTTTGGATCGGGCCGCGCGCCGGGCGAATAGCCGCGCTGGGCGGGCGCCACGGCGCGATAACCCGCGGCGGCGAGCGCCGGCAGGGCGGCGCGCCAGCTGTAACGCGATTCGGGATAGCCGTGCAGCAACAGCACCAGCGGTCCATCGATCGGACCCGCGACATCCGCGGTGAATGTCAGGCCCGAGCGGGTCCTTATGCTGGTGCTGTCCGCCATCAGGCGGTCAGCCTACGCCATTCGCCTTGAACCAGGCCAACGCCTTCTTCCAGCCGTCTTCCGCCGGCTCCTTGCGGTAGCTTGGGCGATAGTCGGCATTGAAGGCGTGCGGGGTGTCCGGATAGACGTCAATGCGCGACTTCTGCGCCGCCGCGCTGCCGGTCTTCAGTGCGTCGCGCATCTTGTCGACCGACTCCTGCGAGATGCCGGTGTCGGCGCCGCCGTACAGGCCGAGCACCGGACCGTGCAGGTCCTTCACGATGTCGATCGGATTCTTCGGCTGCAGCTCGGTGCCGGGCCGCACCAGCGGGCCATACCAGGCGACGCCCGCCTTCACCGCTGGGTTGTGCGCGTCGTACAACCACACGATGCGGCCGCCCCAGCAGAAGCCGGTAATGCCGAGCTTGGCGGTGTCGGCCTTACCCTCGCCCTTGGCGAAGGCGACTGCCGAATCGAGATCGCCCATGACCTGCGCATCCGGCACCTTGTTCACGACTTCGGCGATCAGCTTGGGGATCTCGGTGTAGGTCTTGGCGTCGCCCTGGCGGAAGTAGAGCTCGGGCGCGATCGCGTAGTAACCGGCCTTGGCGAAGCGCCGGCACATGTCGGCAATGTGCGCGTGCACGCCGAAGATCTCCTGCACGACCAGGATGGTGCCGAAGCCCTGGCCGCTCGCCGGCATGGCGCGGTAAGCGTCCATGTCCTTGCCGTCCTTGGTCTTGACCTTGACCGCTCCCGCGGTGAGCCCGTCGCTCGGGGTGACGATCATGGTCTGCGCCTGCACCGGCTGGACCGCCAACGCGAACGTCGTGCCGAGCGCCACCGGCACGCCCAGGGCTGCGCGACGCGACAGGCCGTTCTCCGCTCCGTAAATCAAGCGATCGCCATCCATGTTCCTGTCTCCCTTGGTTTGAACGCGGAGCGGAGCCTAGGCTGGCCCGCCGACCAGCCACAATCACAATTAGGCGATATGCTCCAGGGCCAGGTACTCCGGGCTCTGCATCTCCATCAGGCGCGAGACGGTGCGCTGGAACTCGAAGGCGCCGTCGCCCTCGACGTAGAGGCCGCTGGGCGCCGTTGCAGCGGAGCAGACGAACTTCACTTTCCGCTCGTAGAACTCGTCGATCATCGTGACGAAGCGCACCGCCTTGTCCTTGCTGTCGGGCCCCATCTTGGGAATCTCGGCCACGATCACCGTATGGAAGTTGGCGGCGATGCAGATGAAGTCGGCCGCACCCATGGGCTTGGCGCACCAGTCGAGGAAATGCGCCATGGCCACGCCCGGTGCGGCGCGCGGGATCTCGACGTCGCGACCTTGCGTGCGCAGCACTCGTGGCTCGCCGTCGGCGCCGCCGCTCAGCGCACGGAACGCCTCGTCGAGCTTGGCGGTGGCCCAGGCGCCGAGCGGCGTCAGGTAGACGTCGAAGTTGCGCAGCCGGTCCAGGCGATAGTCCGTGTCGCCGCCCAGCTCCATCACGTCGAGCCGCTCTTTCACCAGGTCGATGAACGGCGTGAAGCGCTCGCGCTGCAGGCCGTCCTTGTAGAGGTCGTCGGGCTTGCGGTTCGACGTGGCGATCACCGTCAGGCCTTCGTCGAACAGCACCTCGAACAGGCGCGCCAGGATCATGGCGTCGGCGATGTTGGTGACCTGGAACTCGTCGAAGCACAGCAGCCGCGTTTCGCTGGCGATCTGCTTGGCGATCGGCACGATGGTGTCGGCCTCAGGCGGCGCGCCCTTGGCCGCCAGTTCCTCGCGGCGGCGGTGCAGGCGCTCCTGGACCTCGAGCATGAACTCGTGGAAGTGCACGCGCCGCTTCTTCTGCATCGGCACGTCGGCGAAGAACAGGTCCATCAGCATCGACTTGCCGCGGCCGACCGGACCCCAGATGTAGAGCCCGCGCGGGCCGGCCGGCGGCGACGCGGCGGGCGCGAGGCCGAGGCGCGCAAAGAAGCCGAGCTTGGGCGCGGGATGATCGGCCATCGCCACGAGCTGCTCGTAGATCGTCTGCAGCTTCTGCACGATGCGTTCCTGCACGGGATCGGCGTGGATCTCACCGGCGGCGCGGCGGGCGGCAAGGTTGGCGGCCGGACCCTTGCCGTTGCTGGTCGACGGGCCGGCGGTCGGGGGTAGCTGTGATTCCATTTACCGCCGCATACCTAGCTCACGAGCGCGCGGCTGCCTATAAGGTCCGGCGATGAAGCTTGCGTTTCTCGGTACCTCGGAATTTGCCGTACCGGCGCTCAAGGCGCTGGTCGAGGCCGGCCACGACGTGGTCGCCGTCTATACCCGCGCGCCCAAGCCCGCCGGCCGCGGCCAGCAGGAGCGCCGCACGCCGGTGCATGAGTTGGCCATGTCGCTGGGACTTGCCGTGCGCACACCCAAGGGCCTGCGCAGCGAGGAGGAAGCGGCGTCGTTCAAGGCGCTCGATCTCGATGCCGCCGTGGTCGTGTACTACGGCCCCATCCTGCCCACGGCGTGCCTCGATGCGCCGGTGCTGGGCTGCATCAACATCCACGGCTCGCTGCTGCCGCGCTGGCGCGGTGCCGCACCCATTCATCGCGCCATTCTGGCGGGCGATGCCGAGACCGGCGTCACCATCATGCGCATGGACGAAGGCCTCGATACCGGCCCGATGCTGCTGGCCGAAAGCACGCCGATCTCGGCCGCCGACACGGCAGAGACTGTGCACGACCGATTGGCGGAACTGGGCGGCCGTCTGATCGTATCGACGCTCGATGCCCTGGTCGCCAAGACCATCGAGCCGGTGCCGCAGCCCGACGACGGAGTCACCTACGCCCACAAGCTCGGCAAGGAGGAAGGCGTCCTCGCCTGGCGGCGGCCGGCGGCTGAGCTGGAGCGCCGCGTGCGCGCCTTCCATCCGTGGCCGGGCACGTCGTTCGAGGCGAACGGCGAGCGGATAAAGGTCCTGGAGGCGGCGCTCGCGCTGGCCGGCGGCACGCCCGGCACGATGCGGCGCGCACCGGATGGCTTCCCACTCGTCACCTGCGGTGTCGGCGGCCTCAAGCTGCTGCGGCTGCAGCGGCCCGGCAAATCGGCCCAGGCGGCCGATGCCTTCCTGCGCGGTTTCCCGCTCGCCGACGGCACCATCCTGCCGTCGCCGACCGTGGTGACGCTGCCGACGGCCTGACGGCGTGCCGCGCTACAAGCTCACCATCG
>JAEZHS010000353.1 GCA_023436825.1 Pseudomonadota bacterium
TCGGAGGCTGGATATCCTGTCGAAAGAGGGACGCACCATCAAAGTGGTGGATAGAGAACGGCTCGTCATTTTGGCCAGTTTCGACGGCAACTATCTCAATATGCCGCAGCTGCTTTCACACTGGCACATCAGGATAGAGCGCTCCGCTTTCTCCGGCAGCTCTCACGATTCCGCGACAGGCTCAGGCTTTCGTTCGCGATCAAATGGTCTGGCAGTGACAGCTTTCACCCCCTCCTCTTGCGAACCGAGGCAGCCAGAGCCTCAGTTGGCACCTGTGCATTCACCGTCAGCGCGTAGGGCCTCGATCGTTCGTCGGCTGGGATGCGACCTCGGTTAGTCAGCGGACTTCAGAATGCGCAGGGTTGCTTTTTCGGCTGCCTGCGCGACAGGGGCCGCTTGTTCGCCGCGGGACTCTTCGATGCCGCCCATCGCCTCTTCTCGAGGTCAGCGCTTGTCGAAAAAATCCAGGATGGCCCGATCGTAAGCGTCGGGGTTATCCGAAGGTACAGTATGTGATGCCCCGGCAATGTCGGTTCTCGCGCGGTTCGGCAAGCACACCTCCAACTGGTCGACAATTCGATGGAAGAACTTCGGGCTCCGCTCGCCGGTCGACAAAAGCGTCGGCGCCTTGATTGCCTTGGCCATCTCACACGTGAACACCGGGCGTTGACGCTTCGTGGTCGAGTCGGCCAAGTATGACGCGGCGTTGTCGAAATTCATCTGCTTCTCGGCATCGGAGCGACGATCATACGTACCCGGACCGCCGACGGCGTCCGCAAACAGCTGTATGCCGTCCTTCGCGTTGCCATCCCTGAAGGCTTGTCGCGCCGGCCCAACCCTGCTCGCCCACCCCTTCAGCAAGTCTGCGTCACTCGGCGAGCCGGTCAGCAGCCCCGTCGCCGGCGGCTCGTTCAGCGCGAGGCTGACGAGCATATCGGGGTGGGATGCAGCGAAGAAAAGGGCGGAGTGTGCCCCGGATGAATGCGCCACGATCCGCACTTTCGAAAGGCCGAGGGCGCGAACGAAGGCGGCAAGATCTTCTCCGTGCACGGCGGCGGCGCCATCCGGCATACCATCCGGGCTTACGTCGTTGGGAAAGTAGTTTCGGCGACTGTAAGCTATCGTGCGATAGCGACTTGCGAATTTTGGAAGGTGCTCCATCCACATTCGGTAGTCCTGAAGAGCGCCGTGAACGAATATGACCGGCTCGCCCTGGCCGAGCTCGACATAAGAGAGTTCGACGCCATTGGCAGAAACCCGCTTAATGCCGTCGTCGGCGGCCATCGCACCTGTCAGGCCGGCCGTGACAATGGCTGCGACGGCAACGATGCCGCGACGGATGACGCCCATCTTCATGTTGGCCTCAAGTCCGAAATCCGGGGCTGCTTTCGAGAATCGGCGTCGTCGTCGACGCTGCGCCCGAAGCCTGTGCCCCACGGACATAACTGTCCAATAATGGTATATGATGGATCCATAACCATTCTGACAGGTTTCATCGATGCAATGGGTCGACCGCGTTGGACGTCGCCTCAAGCTGCGCGATCTCCATATTCTGCTGATGGTGGTGGAACGAGGCAGCATGGCAAAAGCCGCGGCAGACCTTGCGATCTCGCAGCCAGCCGTATCGAAGGCGATCGCCGACCTGGAGCATACATTTGGACTTCGCCTGCTCGACCGCAGCCGGGGCGGTGTCGAGCCGACGGTCTACGGCAACGCCCTCGCCGCGCGAGGCCGGGTGATCTTCGACGAGCTCAAGCACGGCGTCGATGAGCTCGCTTTTCTCGCCGATCCATCCGAGGGCAGCTTGCGCATCGGCATCACGGAGAGTGTCGCGGCCGGTCTCCTGCCGGCAGTCGTGGAGCGCTTCTCGCGCGAGCACCCCCGCATTCGTCTCGACGTCGCGCAGACCGTCATCAGCAAGCTGCATTATGGCGAGCTGCGGGATCGCAGCATCGATCTCATGCTCAGCCGCATTCCTTCACCGTTCAACGAGGCGGATCTCGAAGCGGAAGTCGTCTATGACGATCCGGTCGTCGTCGTGGCGGGCGGCCGAAGCAAATGGGCGCGAATGCGCAGGCTCACGCTCGCCGACCTTGCCGGCGAACGCTGGATTCTGCCGCCGTCGGATACCATGCCGGGCTCACTCACGGCTGAACTGTTCCGCGCGAGCGGCGTGGAGCCGCCGCGCGCGCCAGTCACGACGCTCTCAATTCACCTTTGGCGCCGGCTCGCCGCCGAGGCGCAATTCGTCACGATGATTCCGATGTCGGTCCTGCGCTTTGGCAACCGTGACCGTTCCCTCAAGGTCCTTCCGATCAAGCTCCCGGTGCAGCAGCGGCCCGTCGGGGTGATAACCCTGAAGAATCGCGCCCTCGGCTCGGTCGCAAAGCTCTTTATCGACTGCGTTCGCCGAACCGTGAAACGGGAACTGGACAAGGGACGCCTGTTGTCCCGAAACGGCTCCTCGCGAACGGCTGGAAGTTGACGAGGACCAGCCGCATCCCGTCGCGCACCGTCCGGCGCAGCTGCGATCCCTGCGGATAGGCGACGAGATCGCCGGACTTCGCCAATCCATGAATCCGGCTCCGCGGCAGTCGCAGCTCGTTGGCGAGAAGCCGATCCACGCGAAGCCCGACCGGGTCGGGAACGGAGCACAGGATCTCCAGCCGTCGCGCCGGCTCCGCGCTCTCCGACAGCACCTTCTTGACCACCAGCGCATCGTCGAATTCCTCGATGCGTCCTGCACTGCGCCTCAAGCCTTCGACGTCGAACGCGAGCCGACGCGTCAGCGCCGCTTCGCTGGCGTGCAGCGACATCAGGAAAGCGGCGTCAAGGGTCCGCACGGCCTGGCGCTCGAGGATCGGGCGGTTCCAGGTGCTGCCGCAGCTCGTGCACTTGTAGATCAGCCAGGCATCGACGCGCTTGCCGTTGGCGTTGACCCTGATCCTGTCGCTGCTGCGGAAGCGCCTCGCTTCACCGCATCGGCTGCAGCCGAGCCGCGGTTGGGGCGCTGTGCGCGCAATGATGGTCCATAGAACACGTGAGACATCGGACATGCCGGCTTGCTCTTCCCATTGGGAAGCTCAGCAGGACGGCGGCAGGGCGAACCCTTCGGACGCGGCGTAGCAAGGACGGCAAGGTAAGCGGAGAGCTTAAATGGCGGCGAGACAGTCATGCCAAACCGGTCTCGAGCCGCCACCATGAAGAGCTTGCACGCAAAAACGACGCGGCGACGCGTCTCGCGTTGCCGCGCTGGTGGAACTGACGAGACCGGCGATTACTTAGGCAAGGTCGCTCAACCGTTGGCCATCAACGGCGATGTATCTAGCCCAGGAGTCGGAGGCTGGGAAGCCCCGTCAGCCCGGCAGCACGAAGCGCACGCCGGGCCGCGCCAACCCTCCGCCCAGCGCGACCGGCGAGCCGTCGGCGCGCCAGCAGGCGGCGCCGGTCACGCTGCCGTCGTCGTGGAACTGGATGGCGTTCATGCCGCCCGCCACGGTCGGCATCACCTGCAGCTTGTGGCCGCGCTCTCTCAGGCCCTGGCGCACCTTGTCGGGGCTGCCGTGCTCGACCTCGAGCACCGGCCCCTCGGTCCAGATGCGCGGCGCCTCGACCGCCTCCTGCAGGGTCATGCCGTGGTCCAGAAGGTTGATTAGCGCCTGCCAGGCCGACGGGAAGATCTTGCGGCCGCCGGGCAGGCCCAGGGCATAGATCAATCGGCCGTCGCGCAGCGCCATCATCGGCGACATCGACGTCGTCACCCGCTTGCCGGGCGCGATCGACAGCGCATTGCCCGGGCGCGGATCGAAGTTCGACATGTAGTCGTTCGGCACCATGCCGATGCCGGGCACGATGAAGCGCGCGCCGAACAGGCTGTTGATGGTCTGGGTCGTGCAGACGACGTTGCCCCGGCCGTCGGCCGTAGTGAGGTGCGTGGTGTCCGCCCCTTCCCTGGCCAGCAGCCCCGACCTCCAGCGCCTGGCGCGGCCGAGATCGATGTCGGCGCGGCGCTGGTCGGCATAGGCCTTGGAGGTGATGCGGTCGACCGGCACGTCGACGAAAGCCGGATCGCCACTCGCCTGGGCGCGGTCGGCAAAGGCGATCTTCAGCACCTCGGCCAGCAGATGCAACGTCTCCACCGTGCCGAAACCCAGGCTCTTGATGTCGTAGGCTTCGACGATGTTCAGCATCTGGGTGATGTGCACGCCCGACGCCGCGGGCGGCGGCGGGCCGACGATCTCCCAACCACGATAGCGGCCGCGGATCGGCGCGCGCTCGACCACGCGATAGTCGGTGAGATCCTTCTTGCCGACGAAGCCGCCGGTCTTCCGCATGCACTCGACCAGAAGGTCGCCCAGCGGGCCGCCATGCAGCGCCTTCTCGCCCTGCTGGGCGATCAGGGCCAAAGCCTCGCCGTAGTCGGCCTGCACCAGGCGCGCGCCGGCTTTCAGCGGCGAGCCGTCGGGCAGCAGCCGGGCCGCAGCCAGCTTGTCCTTCAGAAGGTCGGCGGCGGCGCTCTCGATGCAGTCGGAGAGATACGGCGTCACGGTGAAACCGCGCGTAGCGTGGCGGATCGCCGGCTGCATGACGTCGGCAAGCGACATGGTGCCGTAGCGGCGCAGGGCGAGGCACCACGCCAGCAACGAGCCGGGTGCGGCGACCGCCGTCGGCCCGACCTCGTTCGCACGCCCTTCGGCGGTGAACACCTCCGCGGCGGCGCCGGGCAAGGGCTTGAACATCGTCGGATGGCCGCTGAGCGGCACCGCGCTCATGCCGTCGATGACGGTGTGGGTGCCGTCGGCGAGACGGATGTGGCAGGTCGTGCCGCCGATCAGGCCGACCATCATCGGCTCGACGACGGTCAGCGCGAACTGGGCGGCGACGGCGGCGTCGACGGCGTTGCCGCCGGCCGCCAGCATCTCCATGCCGGCAGCCGAGCCCAGCGGGTGGTTGGTCACCACTACGCCCCTGGTGCCATGAGCCGGTTGCTTCTCGCACGTGAAGAGCGTACCGGCGCGCTCCCGCCAACCCGACATGCTCATGTCAGTAGATCGTCTCCTTGAGGCGCTGCGGATATTCGCGATCGTAGGTCTCGGCGTCGAACTCCGCCTGCAGCGCCTTCATCATGGTGCCGCTCGAGGGCAGCGCGCCCTCGGGCAGATGCCGGCTTGCGTCCCACAGGTGCGACCGCACCAGGGCCTTGGGGCACTGGGTGTAGACGCTCTCGGCGGTGACGACGATCACGCTGCGCGGGATCTTGCCCTCCATGGTGAAGGAGGCGCAGAGCTCGGGATCGACGCTGATGGCGGCCCGGCCGTTGATGCGCAGCGTGCGGCCGATGCCCGGGATCAGGAACAGCAGCGCGATGCGCGGGTCGCGGACGATGTTGCGCAGCGTGTCGATGCGGTTGTTGCCGCGCCGGTCGGGGATCATCACGGTGTTCCTGTCGACCACGCGCACGAAGCCGGCCGGATCGCCGCGCGGCGTGCAGTCCAGCCCTTCCGGACCGGAGGTGGCAAGGACCACGAACGGCGAGACTTCGATGAAGCGGCGATAATGCTCGGAGATGTGCGGGATCTCCTTGATCACCGCCGCGCCGACCGGCTTGCCGTAGAGCGCCTCGAGTTCCGCTTCGGACGTCACGAGATTTTGCACAGCGACCTCTTACGTTGAGGCCATCGTACCTGCCCGCTCCCGCAAGACCAAGCGTCAGTGCGGCTTGGCCGGCGGCGGCGCGGGCAGCGGTTCGATTCCCTGCGGCTGCATTACAGTGAGCGAGGTCACGTAGTTCACGAGGTCGTAGGCTTCCTCGCCCCGCTTGCCGGGCGTCTTGTCGGCATGCTGCACCTCGAAGACGTAAGGACCGCGCCACGGCAACGCGACGGAGAACTCGCCGTCATCGCCGGTGTATACGTCGCGGCCCCAGCCCGACGGCGTCACGACGGCGACCTTGGCCTTGCCGAGCGGCTTGCCCTTGAAGACGACGCGGTACTTGTCGCCGCCCGCCGGCACGACGTCGAGCGCGAGCACAGGCTGGCGCGGCGAGCGGTCGGGCACGAAGCGCGCCGCCGGCCAATAGATCGAGCGCGTCGTCGTGCCGTCGTGCGTGCGCACGAACACGGGATAGCGTCCGTCCTCGGCGACGACGCTGTCGGCGGCGTCGATCTTGCCCGACGCCGAGAAGCCGTTGGCGCCCTTCGTGACCGTGAGAGGCCGCTCGGCGGCGGTCGCCACCGCCTTGGCCTGCGGCTCGAGCTTGTCGAGCGCGCCGGGCGAGGCTTCGCGCAGGTTCTCGCCGAACTCGCCGAAGTAGATCCTGGCGTTCTGTCCGTCGACCTCGAGCCAGAGGTGATGGGCCGACGCGGCAGCCATCGTCGACAGCCAGAGCGCCGCCCCGGCGGCAATGCGGATGAGGGATTTCATGGCCATGGGCTCCTAGAAGTCGGCGGTGAGCGACAGCATGAAGGTGCGCGGCTGGTTTTGGGCGAAGAACGTCGTCGTCGCGACCCAGTAGTTTGCGTCGAACAGGTTGATCACGTTGGCGCGGATCGAGAGCGGCTTGCCTTCCGGACCGTCGAAGCTGTAGCGCAGGCCGGCGTCGAAGCGCGTCCACGGCGGCGCCGCCTGCGTGTTGGCGGCATTCAGATAGACCTGGCCGTTGTAGACGACGCGGCCCATCACGCCGAAGCCCCTGGCGAACGGCGTATCCCAGTCGGCCTGGAAGGAGAACTGGAACGGCGCCGTGCCGACGGCGACCTTGCCGTTGTTGACGCCGCCCGCGGTGCTGGTCTGGATCGCCTCCAGCAGCGTGAAGCCGCCGAACAGCTTCAGGCCCGCGAGAGGCTCGCCGAACGCCACGAACTCGAGGCCGCGATTGCGCTGCTGTCCATCGACGACGAAGGTGTTGGTGGAGAGGTCGGTGAATGCGCTTGGAATGGTGATCTGGAAGGCGCTCAACGTCGCGCCCAGGGTTCCGAAGTCGACCTTCGCGCCGAGCTCGAACTGGTTGGAGACGAACGGCGAAAAGGTCTGGCCGGCATTGGTGGTCCCGGGACCCGCTGTCGGACCCGGCTGCAGGGCCTGGATGTAGTTGCCGTAGAACATGAACTCCTTGACCGGCTTCACGACGAAGGAGGCCGACGGAGACACCACGCTCTTGTCGTTGCCGCTGGTCGGCAGCCCCGTCACCGCGCTGTAGTTCGCGTTCTGCAGGCGCTGCGCGCGCGCGCCGACGATGAGCTGGACGCGATCGTCTGCCGCGGAAAGCGCATCGACCAAGCCGATGCTCGACAGGATCTGGTCGGACGCGAGCGGTGCGTTCTGCCGCAAGCCGTAAAGGCTCGGTGCTGCGACGAACGTGGGATTGTAGATGTTGGAGCTGATCGCGAGCGCCAGCGGATTGCTCTGCGACCAGATCTGCGTCTTCATGTAGTCGCCGACCAGAGCCGCCTCGTGCTTGATCGGGCCGGTGTTGAAGATGCCGCGCAGGCCGGTTTCGGCGGACAGCACCTCGGTGTTCTGCAGGAACTGTCCGGCCGGCGAGATCGGAAGGGTTGTGGTGTTGCCGTTGTAGTTCACGATGTTCTGGTTGACGAACAGCGTCTGGACGTCGGAGCGCTTGGCGCCGACCTTGATGAAGCCGGTCAGCCAGGGCACGATGTCGTGCTCGAAGCGCAGCGCGCCGTAAAGATCGTCGGCCTGCAGGCGCTCCCACGGCTGATAAGAGCTCCTGTTGGCATAGGGCGGCGGCGGGAGCTGCACGCCGGCGGCCAGGAAGATGCTGCCCTGGAACGCGCCGACGTCGCGTCGCAGGTAGCCGATGTCGCCGTCGATCCTCGTCGCATCGCTGCGGAAGTCGAAGCCCAGCGTCAGCGCCAGCCGCTCCGCCGTCTGGTTGTTCACCGCCGTATCGCCGCTGGTGTAGGTCGCGTTGGCCCGCAGGCCGATGGACTGGTCGGGACCGAAGCGTCGGCCGATATCGACGGTGCCGCCGAACTGGGCATCGGACAGGTAGAGCGCGCTCACCTGGGTGATCGGCTCGTTGGTGGCGCGCTTGGGGACGAGGTTGATGGTCCCGCCGACGGCGTTGGGCAGGGCGCCGTTCAGGAAGGCGGATGGACCGCGGAATACTTCGACGCGCTCGACGCCGGTCGTGTCGGCCTGTGCGGGCACGATGCCGTAGAGGCCGCCCAGCCCGTAATTGGTGTTCGTCACCAGGATGCCGCGGATCATGGCGCGGTCGTCGAACACGTTGCCGTTCGGCCAGCCCATGCGAACGGTGGGATCGCCAGCGAGCACGTCGGTCAGCGTGCGTGCCTGCTGATCCTGTATGTACTTGTCCGTGTAGGTCGTCTCGCTGAACGGCGTATCCATGTAGTCGCGGTTGCCGAGCAGGCCGACCTTGCCGCCGCGCGCAATCTGGCCGCCGGCGTAGGCAGGCGGCAGGTTGCCGATCTCGGCCTGCGCCGGCGGCGCACTGGCCTGCACGCGCACGGGATCGAGCTGCAGCGCGCTCGAGCCTAAGCCGGGAGCAGCGCCCGCGACCGTGACGGCGTTGGCCGAGGTGAACTGATAGGTGAGGCCCGAGCCTGCCAGCAGCTGGCGCAGCGCCTGCTCCGCCGTCATGGTGCCGCTCACGCCGGCGCTGGTCTTGCCCGCGACGGCCGCCGTGTCGACGGCGATCTGCATGCCCGACTGGCGACCGAACGCCGTCAGCGCCTGCGCCAGCGGCTGGGCGGCGATATCGAAGGTGGTGGTGCGGCTCGCCTGGGCTTCGAGCGGCGGCTCCTGTGCGAAGACTGACGGCGCCATGCCGATCGCGACGCCGGCGACAAGCAAAGACGTGGCTTTGCCGAATCTGATACCTGGCACGATGACTCCCCGATGGTCCGTGCCGGCGGGTCACGGGTCTCCACACGGAGGACGGACGGGGTCGGCCGCTTTTAAGGGCGACGCTGCGATTTCTTACGAGCCGCCCGCGACCACCAGAAGGTAGGGCGTGATCTCGGTCACCGATCCGTGCTGGGTTCGCGCAATGGCGTGCAGCGCCTCGACCGGGCGGCGCAGATCGAACACGCCGGTGATGCGCCGGTCGGCCAGCGAGCGCTCGCGCAGCATGATGATGCCGGCATGATGACGGCCGAGCTCCTCGACGACCTCGGCCAGGCTCGCGCCGTCGACCACGAGTCGACGCTGGCGCCAGGCCGCGACATCGTCCGGCGCGATGCGCGACTGTGCGACCTGCCGGTCGGCACGATTGACGCTGAGACGTTCGCCGCGCGTCAGCACGCCGGCGAGTTGCGCACTGCCGGCCAGTCCGACCTCGACCGTGCCCGACTGCACAGCAACGATCACCTCGTCGCCGGCAGATCGCACATCGAACGCCGTGCCCGTGACCGTCACCCTGACATCCTCGGCCGCGACCACGAAGGGCCGGTCCTTCGCCGGCGTGACCTGGAAGAAGGCGCGGCCCGCCAGCAGGACGACCTCGCGCCGGCTGGCGCCGTAATGCACGGCGATTGCGCTGCCGGCATCGAGATGCACGACGCTGCCGTCCTCCAGCGTGACCTCGCGCAGCTCGGCGATGCTGGTCATGTGGTCGGCCTGGAGCCGGAGCTTCACGATCGGCGCCAAGTAGAGCGCAATGCAGGCTGCCAGAGCGGCTACCGCGATCGCCAGCACGCGGCGCGAGCGGCGCGTGCGCGGCAAGCCGACGACACTTCCGGCGGGCAGGGCATCGGCTGCGGACAGCCCGCCCGACACCCGCCAGACGCGCTCGACGCTTTCCCAGGCGCGACGATGGGAATCGCTGGCCGCCAGCCACGCCTCGAGGCCGGCGCGCACGGTCGCATCGCCCGGCGACGCCTGCAGGCGCATCAGCCAGTCCACGGCCTCGCCTCGCAAGGGCTCACCCTCGTCTGCTGCTGGCTTCACTGAGCTTGACCTCGCTTGCCCCCGGGCCGGCCGCATGGACAAGCGGCTAGCTCACATCAGACGGGCCTCGATGGCGACTTTTAAGGGTGGGGTCGAAAAACATCCACCCGCATCAGGCCTCGGGCGTGTCGAGCCGGCGCGCGGCGTGAAGGATCGCCTCCTTCACAAGTTGGTGAGTGCGCACCACGGACACGCCGAGATGGTCGGCGATGTCCTGCAGGGTCCGACCTTCGAGCCGGTACATCCTGAAGGCAATGCGCGTGCGCTCCGGCAGCTCGGCGATGGCGTGAGAAATCACCCGGAGCTCGTCGCGATAGTAGAGAACGCGTTCGGCGCTCGGCGCATCGGAGGCGATGCTCTCCATCGCCAGCGCCGCTGCCTTCGGAACCTCCACGGACCGACGGCGCGCCGAGTCGAGCGCCAGGTTGCGCACGATGCGATAGAGATAGCGGACCGGATTGACGATCTGCCCGCTGTCGGCGGCCGCGCTGAAGCGCAAATAGGCTTCCTGCACGACGTCCTCGGCGCCCGCGCGATCGCGAACGATGCCATTGGCGTAGTTCACCAACGAGCCGCGATGCTCGACGAAAAGGGTCGTGGTGTCGGAAGGCACTTCCCGTACTCGGTTCACTCCTGGGCGCGAACCCTATCGCAATTGCGAATTGTTCGCAATTGCGAATTGCGATCCATCCACTGCGACTCACCGGATAGTCAATTGACGTCGCCGGATGTCGGGCGAAAAAGCGCGCGGGGAAAAGTTCAACCATGCGTATTGCCGCCGCCGCCCAGAGTCTCGGCACCGCTCCAGACAGCGCCGAGCACTGGCCGGTGCCGCGACGTCAGGCATGGTTTGCCTTCGTCATGGCGTTCCTGCTGATGATGTTCGACTTCATGGATCGCCAGATCGTGGTGTCGATGTTCCCCGCGCTCAAGGCCGAATGGGGCCTGAGCGACAAGGAGCTGGGCGGATTGACCGCTGCAGTGTCGATCACCGTTGCCGTCTTCGCCTTCCCCATCGCTCTGCTGGCCGATCGCTGGAGCCGGGTGAAGAGCATCGCCGTCATGGCGGCGGTGTGGAGCATCGCCACCATCGCCTGCGGTCTGTCGAAGAGCTACGGCCAGCTCCTCGCGGCACGCGCCACCGTCGGGCTGGGCGAGGCGGGCTACGGCGCAGCGGGCGGCGCGCTGCTCACCAGCATGTTTCCGGCGGCGCGGCGCGCCACCGTGGTCGGCGGTTTCCTGGCGGCGGCGGTCGTCGGATCCGTGCTGGGCGTGGCGCTGGGCGGCTTCATCACCGCACGCTGGGGCTGGCAGGCGGCGTTCGGCCTTGTCGGATTCCCGGGGCTGGTGCTCGCCCTCCTGTTCCTGCTGGTGCGCGACTATCGCACGGTGCCGCTGACCGATCCGGAGGCGCGGAGGCTCGGCGTGCGCGGCGTGCTGCGCGGCCTGCTCGGACCGCGCACGGCGCTCCTCTGCTACGCCGGCGGCGCTCTGCAGCTGCTGACCGTTTCGACGGTCTATGTCTGGCTGCCGAGCTATCTCAACCGCTTCCACGGCGTGGCGACGGACAGGGCGGGCCTGATGACGGCGCTGGTCCTCGTGCTGGGCAGCGTCGGCATCGTGCTGTGGGGCTACGTCGCCGATCGCATGGGCGACGGCAACCCGCGGCGCAAGTTGATGGTGCCTGCCATCTGCCTCGTCGTCGCCGCCCTGCTGCTGTCGACGGGCTTCGGTCTGATGCAACCGGGCAGCCTGCAGTTCGTCGTCATCGCGGCCGGCGGCTTCATGATGACGGCGGCCTCCGGCACCGTTCCCGCGGCCGCCATCGACGTCATCCATCCCGGCCTGCGCGCCACCGCCGGCGCCATGGTCGCCGTGGTCCAGAACCTGTTTGGCCTGGCGCTGGGCCCGCTGCTCACCGGCGTGCTGTCCGATGCCTTCGGCCTGGTGACGGCGCTGTCGATCATGTCGCTGTTCTGCCTCGCCTCGGCCGCCGTGCTGATGCTGGCCGCGCGCGTCTATCCCGCCGAGCTCAATGCGGCGCGGACCTTGGCCGCGATGACGATGCGATCGGATTAGAGCGGGCCTGGAGGCCCGCGGGCCGGCCAGACATGCTAGCGATTGGCCCGCGCGACCGCCGCATTCAGCAGCAGGTTCGCCCCCGGCACCGAGCGTACGAGCTCGATCGCCTCGTTGACGTTGTGGCTGATGCCCTCGAAGCACGGCGTGAAGATCATCGCCGTCGGCGCCATCGTCGCCACGGCGTAGGCGTCGTGGCCGGCCTGGCTGCGCATCTCGCGGTACGGCAGGCCGAGCTCCCTGGCCGTCGATTTCAGGAGCTCGATGCATTCCGGCGCGAACAGCTCGGTGCCCCAGCTCCAGCCTTCGGCGACCTCGATCTCGACATTGGCCTTCCTGGCCGAAGCGACGATCGCCGCATCGACCTCCTTGCGCATCGCAGCGAACCGCGCAGCGTCGATATGGCGGAAGTCGATGGTGAGCTTGACCTGCTCGGCGTAAGTGCCAGGCAGGTTGGGAAAGCTTTCGATGCGCGTCGTCGTCGTACGCCCCTCGTCGACCGCATAGGCCAGGCCGATGTCGTTGACGGCGGCGATGACATAGCCCGCGCCGACCAGCGCGTTGCGCCGCATCGCCATGGGCGTGCCGCCGGCATGGCCGGTATCGCCTTTTATGGTGAGCCGGAGCGCCTGGGTCTTGTAGCCACCGACCACGATGCCGATGTCGCACTTCTCACGATCAAGCACCGGCGCCTGCTCGATATGCAATTCCAGATAGGCATCGAACGTGCGCTCGCCCAACGGCTCGGGCCCGGCATAGCCGATCTCGTCCAGCGCCTTGGCGACCGTGATGCCGTCGTCATCGGTGGTGGCGAGCACGCTCTCCAGCGGCAGCACCTTGGCGAAGGCCATCGAGCCCATCATCGGCGGGCTGAAGCGCGCGCCCTCCTCGTTGGTCCAGCAGATGACTTCGATGCCGCGCTTGGTGCTGAGCCCGCGATCATTCAGCGACCGCACGACCTCCAGGCCGCACAGCACGCCCAAGATGCCGTCGTAGCGGCCGCCGCAGATCTGGGTGTCGAGATGGCTGCCGATCGCCACCGGAGGCAGGCTGAGATCGCTGCCGGCGCGACGGGCAAAGATATTGCCCAGCCGGTCGATCTCGATACTGCAGCCCGCCTGCTTCGCCCAATCGACGAACAGGTCGCGCATCTGCTTGTCCTCGGCCGACAGGGCCAGCCGGCGCAGCCCGACGTCGCGGAAGCGGCCGATCTCCGCCGAGCGTTCCAGGCTCTCCCACAATCTCTCGGCATCGATCTCCAGGACATTCGTGGCCACGGCAGGCTCCTTGCTTCGGGGCGTTGGCTTCCAACAAGAAGCGTGCCAGTGAAGGCGGACAATGCAAGACGATTACGACTTCATCATCATCGGCGGCGGCTCGGCGGGCGCGGTCCTGGCGGCGCGGCTGAGCGAGGATCCGGCCATCCGCGTGCTGCTGCTCGAAGCCGGCCGCGACTTCCGCACCGCCGAGACGCCGCAGCACCTCAGGATGCCCAATCCGCTGCGCGCCATCGCCGATGACGATTATCGTTGGCCCAAGCTCCTGGCCCGCCGCACGGAGCGGCAGGAGCCAAAGTTGCTGTGGCGAGGCCGCGCCATCGGCGGCAGCTCGAGCATCAACGGCCAGATCGCCATCCGCGGCATCCCCGATGATTTCGCCGACTGGGTTGCCGAGGGCGCCAAGGGCTGGGGCTGGCAGGAAGTGCTGCCCTACTTCCGCAGGCTGGAAAGCGACGTCGATTTCGGCGACGCGCCTTATCACGGCAAGACCGGCCCGATCCCCGTCTATCGCGCGCCCGTCGAGCAATGGGGCCATGTCGATCGCGCGCTGATGAAAGCGGCGCTGGCGCTGGGCTACGGCTGGTGCCCCGACCACAATGCGCCGGAGGGAAGCGGCGTGGGTCCCTACGCGATCAACAGCCGCGACGGATTGCGCATTTCGGTCAATGACGGCTATCTCGAATCGGCACGAGGCCGAGCCAACCTGACGATCGTCGGCAACGCCGTGGTCGACACCCTGACCTTCGAAGGCAATCGCCCGCATGCCACCGGCGCGCGCGTGCAGATCGGCGGCGAGCAGAAATCGGTGCGGGCGCGGCGCGAGGTGATCCTGTCGGCAGGCGCGATCCATTCGCCGGCAATCCTGCAGCGTTCCGGCATCGGACCGCGCGGCCTTTTGAGTGGCCTCGGCATCAAGGTCGTGTCCGATCGGCCTGTCGGCGAGCATCTGCTCGACCATCCGATCCTGGGGCTGATGCTCGAGCTGCGTGAAGGCGCGCAGGTCAGCACGCTCGCCCACCGTCATACCAACTGCTGCCTGCGCTACAGCTCAGGCCTTGCCGGATCTGGCATCAACGACATGATCATGATCGCAGGCAACCTGCGGCCGGCCGAGGATGGCGGCACGACGCGCGCCCGTCTCGCCGTCTCGGCTTTCGAGGCCCTGAGCGAGGGCAGCGTCCGAATCGCCACGCGCGATCCCGCCATCGACCCTCGGGTCGACGAGCGCATGCTGAGCCACGACAGCGATCTTTTACGCATGCGCGACGGCGTGCAGCGGCTGCGAGAGATCGGCTTGCACGAGGAGGTCCGCGCCATCGCCACCCGCGTCGAATACGGCATGACCGGCCGTTCGATCGAACAGACCTTTTCGGCCCAGGAGCTGGACGACTGGATGTTCGCCGAATGCTCCGATGCCCAGCATGCCAGCGGCACCTGCCGCATGGGTGCGGCCGACGACTCGCGATCGGTGGTCGATCCCGATTGCCGGGTGATCGGCTGCAGCGGGCTCAGGGTTATCGACGCCTCGGTCATGCCGACCGTGGTGCGCGCCAACACCCATCTGACGACGGTAATGATCGCCGAAAAGATGGCCGACCACCTCAAGCAATCGGTCAAATCTCACGGCTGACGCAACCGGTAGGGTAGCCGGGCGTCGAACCGCATCGTAAAAGCGAACCGTGGCCCACGCCGTCAGCGCCTTATCGCACCGTTCCGAGCACATGTCGCCTGCGGCGGTGGCATTAGCCGTGCTGCTGCATGCGCTGGTGGCGCTGGCCCTGTGGTGGGTGGCGCAGGAGCCCAAGGCGCCGGCCGAACCGGCCCTGGAAGTCTATTTCGAGCCGGCACCCAAGCCGGAAGAAAAGCCGCCAGAACCCGAACAGCGGCCTGAGCAGAAACCCGAGCCCAAGCCGGAGCCCCAACCGCAGCCTCAGCCACCGCCGCCGCAGGTCATACAGCCCATCGAGGCGCTGCGGCCGCCCGCCGATATCGTCTCCGACAAGCCGACCCAGGCGCCGCCCAAGGGCGACAAGCCCAAGGATGCCGAACTCGCGCCGCCCCCGCCGCCGCTGCAGGACATCCTGCCGTCACCCGACCAGGACCTGGTGCCGCCCTCGGCATCGGAGTTCGCCAAGGCCGAGCCCGCACCGGCTCCTCCCGCTCCAACGCCGCCAGCACCGACACCGCCCGCACCCACGCCGCCGACACCCACACCTCCGGTGGCGCCGCCGACACAGCAGCTGCAGAGCGTCCTGCCCACACCCGGCGAGGACCTGCCGGCGCCGACAGCGGCCGATTTCGCCAAGGCCGAGCCCGCGCCCAAGCCGCCCACGCCCGCACCTCAGCAGAAGACGCCGCCTGCGCCGCCCGCACCGCAGCAACAGGCGCTCGCCAAGCCGCCCGAGAAGCCGCAGCCGCCGCAGCAGCCGCAACCACAGCAGCAGCAGCCCGCCAAGCCGCCGATGCCGCAGTTGCAGAAGCCGGAATACAAGCCTTCGCCGCTCAGCACCGCGCCGTCGCGACGGCCGCCCGCCGGCACGCAGTCGGAGAACCCGTCGCCGTCGCCGTTCGTCAATCCGGCGGACACCTACAACAAGGCACGCGCCGCCGATAATTATCTCTGGCAGGTCGTGCGCCGCCTGCAGGGCTACCGCTACACGGCGAACGTCAACGCCAGCCAGGGCATCACCGTGGTGCGCGTCGTCATCGCCCGCGACGGCCGGCTGCTGAACGTCAGCGTCTCGCGCTCGAGCGGCATTCCCGAGTTCGACCAGGGCGTCCTGGCCGGCGTGCGCTCGGGCTCGCCCTATGCGCCGTTGCCGCCTGACATCAAAGGCGACAGCGCCACCTTCGACCTGCCGCTGGTGTCGACCAGGCGCATGTAGTCACGCCGTGGTGGCATAGGGATTGGCCCACCGTCCGCCGGAGAGCCGGAACACCAGGAACCCGATGATCGTCAGATTGACGATGTTGAAGGCGATGCCGGTGGTGAAGGCCGGCGCGTAGTAGCCGAAGTGATCGTAGAGGAAGCCCGCGAACGAGCTTCCCGCCGCCATGCCGCTCATCGCGGTGAACAGCGTCAGCGGCATGCGCCACGAGGCTTCCGACGGCGGGAAGATGTCGCGAATGGCGACCGAATAGGCCGGAATGATGCCGGCGAAGCCGAAGCCGAAGGCGGCGGAAACGGCGAACAGCCCGGCCTCGTCCTGGGTGAGCGAGAAGGCCGAGATGGCGAGCGCCTGACTGGCGGAGCCGACCAGGATGGTGCGCAGGCCGCCGATGCGATCGGCCAGCGCGCCCCATGCCTGGCGGGCGATGAAGGCCGATGCCAGCATGACCGACAGCATGGTGGCGCTGCGCGCCGGTGAGATGCCAAGGTCGCTGCAGAAGGCCACGAGGTGCGCCTGCGGCACCGACATCGGGATGCAGCAGCAGAAGCCGGCGACGCAGAGCAGCGCCTGCACGACGTTGGGACGCATGCCGCCGATGCGCCGGCCGCCGGCCGTCACATGTGGCAGATGCTGCAGCACAATCGGCAGCGGCGCGGGCTTCAGCAACAGCGTCGCTGGCAGGATCGCGGTCAGCACCACGACGGCAAAGCCCAGCATCAGCATCTGCCAACCAAGGGTCGAGATGATGCGTTCGAACAGCGCCGGCCAGACCACGCCCGCGACGTACTGGCCGGACGAGATCAGCGCGATCGCCGTGCCGCGGCGGCGGTCGAACCAGCGGCTGAGATAGACCAGCAGCGGCGGATAGACCCCGCCGTTGCCGAACAGCCCCATCAGCGAGTGGCCGATGAACAGCGACCAGATCCAGCCCATCGACGACAGCACCAGGCCGGCTGCGATCATGCCCGCACCGATGGCCACCGTCGCGCGCACGCCGATGTGGTCGGACAACCAGCCCATGAAGATGCCGCCGGCGCCGGTGCCGACCCACAGGAACGCACCGGCCAGCGCCACCACCGAACGATCGGTGCCGAGCGATTCCTGGATCGGCTTCATGCCGACGACGATGAGCAGAGACGAGCCGAACGACACCGACAGGATCGCCAAGGTCAACCAGGCGGTCCGCCACGAGGCTTTGCTCTCAACACTCGCGGGCCGTGTCGCACCGCCGCCGGGCGAAGGCCCGTCCATGCCGTTTCCTCACTGCGAGCTTGTCTGCCCGTCTGCGCCCATTATCTCGACAATCGTGCGTTACTGGAAATCGATTGGCTTCCGCTGTGCGCAACATTTGCTAGATTTGATCCATGAAAACCAAGCTCCTCGGCCGCACCGGCATCTCCGTCTCCGAACTCTGCTTCGGCACCATGTCCTTCGGCGGCGATGCCGACGAAGCCACCTCGGCGGCGATGTACAAGGACGTCCGCGCGGCCGGCATCAACTTCTTCGATACGGCCGACGAATACAGCAAGGGCAAGTCCGAGGAGATTTTAGGACGCCTGATCAAGGGCCATCGCGACGAGCTGGTGATCGCCAGCAAGTGCAACAGCCAGCAGGGACCGGACGTGAATGCACGCGGCACCTCGCGGCGCCATGTCGTGCGGGCGGTCGAGGCCAGCCTGAAGCGGCTGGGCACCGATCGCCTCGATATCCTGTTCCTGCACCGCTATGACGCGCTGACGCCGATCGAGGAATCGATGCGCGCGCTGGAGGACGTGGTGCGCGCGGGCAAGGTGATCTATCCCGCCGTCAGCAACTGGTCGGCGTGGCAGACCCAGCGCGGGCTCGACATCCAGGAGCGCAGCAACTGGGCCCGCCTTCAGGTCATCCAGCCGATGTACAACCTGGTGAAGCGCCAGGCCGAGGTCGAGATCCTGCCGATGGCCGAGGCCAACGGCATCGGCGTCATCCCCTACAGCCCGGGCGCCGCGGGCCTGCTGTCGGGCAAGTATCTCGGCCAGGCGACAGGACGGCTGAAGACCAACAAGATGTACGAGGCGCGCTACAGCGATGCCTGGATGTTCGAGGCGGCCGAGGAATACGTCGCCTTCTGCAAGGAGCGCGGCCTGCATCCGGTCAGCACGGCGATTGCCTGGGTCGGCGCGCATCCGGCGGTGACGGCGCCCATCATCGGCGCGCGCAACACCGACCAGCTCAAGGCTTCGCTCGATGCCATCAACATCGACATGACGCCGTCGCTGCGCGCCGAGATCGCCGATCTCTCGCGCACCCCGCCGCCCGCGACCGACCGGCTCGAGGAGCAGAAGGCGGCGCGGGCTTGATCTTGCCGGACCGCGGGCCTCCAGGCCCCTCATGATCATCCTCTTGCGGACCGAGCGCGTCCCCGCGCGCTCATGATCATGAGG
>JAEZHS010000364.1 GCA_023436825.1 Pseudomonadota bacterium
CGCGGCGGCCGGCGGGGCGCGGCCCGCACGAGTCGAAACGGGATGTATCTAAATGTTCTCCAGGATCCTGATCGCCAATCGCGGTGAGATCGCTTGCCGGGTCATCAAGACGGCGCGGCGGCTCGGCATCAAGACGGTGGCCGTCTATTCCGACGCCGATCGCAACGCCCGGCATGTCGCCATGGCCGACGAGGCCGTGAATATCGGTCCGTCGCCGGCGCGCGACAGCTACCTGGTGGCCGACAAGATCATCGCTGCGGCGAAGCACACCGGCGCCCAGGCGATCCATCCGGGCTACGGTTTCCTCTCCGAGAATGCCGGGTTCGCCGAGGCCTGCGCCAAGGCCGGCATCGTCTTCATCGGCCCGCCGCCCTCGGCGATCCACGCCATGGGCTCCAAGAGCGAAGCCAAGAAGATCATGGAGAAGGCCAAGGTGCCGCTGGTGCCGGGCTATCACGGCGACGACCAGTCGCCCGAGCTGCTGGCGAAGGAAGCGGCGCGCATCGGCTTCCCGGTGCTGATCAAGGCGTCGGCCGGTGGCGGCGGCAAGGGCATGCGCGTCGTCGAGGAGGCGGCGAAGTTCGCCGATGCGCTGGCCGGCGCCAAGCGCGAGGCCAAGGCCTCGTTCGCCGACGACCATGTGCTGGTCGAGAAGTACCTCACACGGCCGCGCCACATAGAAATCCAGGTCTTCGCCGACCGCCACGGCAACTGTCTCTATCTCTTCGAGCGCGACTGCTCGATCCAGCGCCGCCACCAGAAGGTGATCGAAGAAGCGCCGGCGCCCAACATGGATCCGGCGCGGCGCAAGGCGATGGGCGAGGCCGCCGTCGCCGCCGCCAAGGCGATCGGCTACCAGGGCGCCGGCACCGTCGAGTTCATCGCCAACCAGGACGGCACCTTCTACTTCATGGAGATGAACACCCGCCTGCAGGTCGAGCATCCGGTGACCGAGGCGATCACCGGCCAGGACCTGGTCGAATGGCAGCTCGTGGTGGCGTCGGGCGGAACGCTGCCGCTCCGACAAGAGGAGCTCGGCATCGACGGCCACGCAGTTGAGGTCCGCCTCTACGCCGAGGATCCCAACCGCAACTTCCTGCCGTCGACCGGCACGCTGGTGCATCTGCGCCTGCCGGAGGAGGGCCCGAACGTTCGCGTCGATACCGGCGTGCGCCAGGGCGACACGGTCACGCCGTTCTACGATCCCATGATCGCCAAGGTGATCGTGCACGATCGCGACCGCACGTCGGCGATGCGCCGCATGGCTGCGCTGATGGGCGAGACCGAGGTGGTCGGCGTCACCACCAATGCCGCTCTCCTGAGGGCCCTGTGCTCGCATCCGGCGTTCGTCGGCGGCGAGGTCGATACCGGCTTCATCGAGCGCCATCGCGACACGCTATTCGCCAAGCCGGCGCCCGCCGGCGATCGCACCCTCGCCATCGCCACCCTGGGACGCCTGCTCGAATGGGAACCGCCGCTGCCGTCGAACGATCCATGGGACCAGCAGAGCGGCTTTCGCCTGCTCGACGAGGGCCATGACGAGGTCCGCTGGAAGGACGGCGAGCGCGAGGTGATCGTGATCGCCCGCCGTCGGCGCGACGGGACGATCGGCCTGGTGCTGCCCGGCGGTCCCCTCGAAGCGCGCGTGCAGCGCGGCGAGGACGGCCGGCTGGCGATCCGGCTCGGCGAGGACGTTTTCCGCGCCACTGTGGCGCGCCGTTCGACGGCGGACGGGGTCGACTACGTGGTGTTCGCCGACGGCGCCGGCCGGACGCTGCGGCTGGTCGATCCGCTCGACGTCACGCAGTACGAGGCGGCGGCGTCGGGTGAGGGGGCGGTGAAGGCGCCGCTGCCCGGCAAGATCATCGACCTGCGCGTGAAGGCCGGCGATAAGGTGAGCAAGGGCCAGCCCCTGCTGGTGCTCGAGGCGATGAAGATGGAGCACACGCTTGCGGCTCCGGCGGACGGTACGGTCAAGACCGTACGCTACGCGGTCGGCGAGCAGGTGGTCGAGGGTGCCGAACTGGTGGAGTTCGAGGCCGGCTGATAGAAGACGGGGGAAGGACACGGGCCGCACGAGAGGAACGCCATGGGCAAGTTCATCGTCGAACCGCACTTTCGTCTGCAGGAGTGGGTGGCCGAGGAGAAGGGCTACTTTCGCGCCGAGGGACTCGATTACGAGTTCCGCGAGCTGATCCGCTCGACCGCCGGCCAGCATCACAACAAGGGCGCGTCGGGCGCCTTCCAGAGCATCGAGAAGGGCCGCGAAGCCGATGTGAGCTGCGCCTGCCACTGGACCGTCGCTGTCGCCGCCTCGAACGGTCACGCCCGGCTCTATGCCGACGCCTATTCGGTGGCGCCCGCGGGCATCTTCGTACCGGCCGATTCGCCCATCCGCACGCCTGAAGATCTTGCCGGCGTGCCGATCTCGGTGGGCTTCCAGTCGGGCAGTCATTATTCGACGATCCAGGCGCTTGAGCAGTACCTGCCGCGCGACCGGATCAACCTCACCTTCGAGGACGGCATGCTGTTCCGCCGCCTCGAGCTGCTGATCGACGGCAAGAGCCCGGCAGCGGCGCTGTTCAGCGGGCCGTATTACCTGGTCGAGCAGCTCGGCTTCCGCAAGGTGATCGACACCACCTTCATGATCGCCGCCATGATCAACGGCGAACCCGATCCCGAGGATGTCCGCCGTTTCTTCCGCGCGCTCAAGCGGGCGCAGCGCGACATTGACCTCAGGCCCGAGCTCTACACCCACTACTACAGGAACGAATTCCCCGAGCGCTGGCATCCCACAATGGATACGCGGCGCTGGGGTCCCGGCGAGCGCATCGTGTTCGAGCCGTACTCGCGCCAGGCCTACGAGCAGTCGTTCGACTGGATCGCCCGGCACGAGATCTTCGCCGAAGGCCGCATGGGCTCGGGCGACTACGACAAGGCGACGGTGTCGTTCGCCGGCTGATCCGCGGGAGCGCGCCGCTCCAGTGGTGCATCATGGTCTTCTGGACCGCGAGCTTCCAGCTCGCCCATGATTCATGAGCGCGCAGGATGCGCG
>JAEZHS010000371.1 GCA_023436825.1 Pseudomonadota bacterium
GTGCGGGTCGAGGCGGCCGTAGCTCGCGGCATAGGGACCTGTCCTGCGGCGCGGGCCGCCCTTGCGCGGTGTCTCCGGGGCCGTCGCGACGCCTGCGCAGGCTATCATAGCGACGGCAGCCAGACTCAGAAGTTTTCGCATCTTCCATCCCTCTTGAATTTTGTCGTTGGCGCGCATTCCATCCCTACTGGATGTCGCGTGCAAGAGGAATGCCGAAAATGACCGCCTTGCCGAATTGCCTGCTCATAGTGACGGCCGAGGTCGAAGCCGCGGTCGAGGCCGACTGGAACCGCTGGTACGACGACGTGCACCTGCCCGATGCACTTGCCTGTCCAGGCGTGCTGGCCGGGCGGCGCTATGTGACCTCGGGCGAGGTGTCGGAAAGTGACCGCGGCCAGGGCCGACGGACGAAGACGAAGCTTTACACGACGGTCTACGAACTTGCATCGCCCGCTGCGGTCGAAACCAAGGAGTTCAACGCCATGCGCGGCTGGGCGAACTTCGCGCCCCACGTCCGCTCGCAGACCAGGGTTGTGGTGCCGGTGGCGGGCTGAGACTGGTGGCCACCCTTCGAGACGCCGCGCTTGGCGCGGCTCCTCAGGGTGAGGTGGTGTCGGGGCTGGCGTGACGCGCCCCAAGCACGCAACCCGCGGGCTGTCGGCACATTATCTCTGCATGCAAGTCTGTGAAGTCATGACCCGCCAGGTAGAGACGGTGGCGCCGGATGCCTCGCTGCAGCAGGCGGCGATGGCCATGGAGGCGATGGGCGTGGGCTCGTTGCCGGTCTGCCGGGGTCGCCGGCTGGTCGGTACCCTGACCGATCGCGACATCGTCGTGCGCGGCGTGGCCACCGGTCGCTCGCCGGTCGAGATGCAGGTGCGCGAGTGCATGACCGAGGACATCTCCTGGGCTTTCGAGGAAGAGGACGCCGAGGAGGTGCTGGAGCGCATGAAGACGCTGCAGGTGCGAAGGCTCGCCGTGCTCGACAAGGACAAGAACCTGGTCGGGATCGTGTCCCTGGGCGACATCGCCACCGAACCGCGCGCCGCTGATCTCAAGGAGGTCGGCGAGGCAATCGCGGAGATTTCGGAGCCGTCACGGCCGCATAAGTAGTCTTCCAGGATAGCTGGCCACCTGGCGCGCTCATGTTCTTCCGGACCGCGCGCGTCTCGCGCGCCTCAAGAGCGCGCCGGACGCGCGCAGTCCGGAAGAGCATGAATCATGAGCGCTCCGATCAAGCCGGCACGCAGTACCCGTCGCGACGCGGATCGCAGCCGCCGGTGAAGGTGCCGTCCCTGAGCGCCACGGCCTGCATGCCGCCGACCTTCATCGTCCAGTCCGGGCCCGAGCTGAGGTCGTGGCCTCGGTTGCGCAGCTCGTCGCGCACCTGGGCGTCGACCCGTGATTCCAGCAGCACGGCGCGGCCGTCGGTGAGACGCGCGCGCGGCGCCTCGATCGCCTGCTGCAAGGGCAGGCCGTAATCGATGTACTGCACCATGGCCTGCGCCTGAGTCTGCAGGATGCCGTAGCTGCCGGGCGTGCCCAGCGCCAGCACCGGCTTGTCGCCCTCGGTGACGATCGAGGGCGCCACGCAAACCGGCATGGGATCGCCCTGCTTCACGCGGTTGGGGCTCGCGGGATTCACGTCGGCCCAGTAGAGGAAGTTGTTGAGGCACACCCCGGTGCCGGGAACGACCACGCCCGAGCCGAACACGCTGCCGAGGCTCTGGGTGACACACACCATGTTGCCGTGGCGATCGGCGATGGAAAACGACGTGGTGTGGCCGTCGGTCGCCGGCGCCGTCCACTGCTCGGTCGGGCCCGTGACCGGGCTGCCGTCGCGCACCCGCGCCCGCAGGCTCTCGACATGGCCATCGGACAGGAGCTCGGCCAGCTTCTGCTGCGAGGGCACGCCGGTGGCGATGCGCACGCCCGCCGCGATGCGGATGGCGCGCAGCACGGTGTCGATATGGTCGGTGCCGTTGCGCTGCATTTTGGCGAGGTCGAAGCCTTCGAGGATGCGCAGCGTCAACAGGTACTGGAACGCCTCGCAGGGCGGCGGCGGCACGTGGATGGTGCGGCCGCGATAGGTCGCCGCCACCGGGTCGATCCACTGCGCCTTCATGTCCATGAGGTCTTCCAGGGTGAGCGTCCCGCCCAGTTCGACGATGCGGTCGATCAACTTCTGGCCCAGCGCCCCTCCGTAGAGCAGCGATGGCCCTTCGGCCGCCAGCGCCTCCAGGGTCCTGGCGAGGTCGGCCTGCCGCAGCACCGCGCCCTGCATCGGCTTGCCGCCCTCGATGCCTTCGAGATAGGTGCGCGACCATTCGGGATAGAGCTTGGCCTGATTGCGCAGCTCGTAAGTGACGCCGCCGATCTCCTCGACGTTGAACTCGATCAGGCCGAAGCCATCGCGGGCGATGGCGATCGCCGGCGCGAACAGCTCGGGCAGCTCCTTGGTGCCATAGGCGTCGACCATCTCGCACCAGCCCGCCAGATTGCCCGGCGTCCCGACGGCGATCGGCCCGCGCAGCACCTGCTCGCGGTTGCTCAGCCGGTCGAGTGGAAACTTGCGCGGGATGAGGCCCAGGAAGTTGAGCGAGCGCACGCGCCGCTCGGACGCGATGTAGCAGGTCGCCATGCCCTGTCCCGCCAGGCCCGACATGTAGGGCTCGACGACATTCAGGGTCGCGGCCGTCGCTGCGGCGGCATCGAAGGCGTTGCCGCCGTTGCCCAGCACGCGCGCGCCGGCGGCGGCGGCCAGCGGATGGGCGGCGGCCACCATGCCGTGCCGCGATGCGATTGTCGGACGCTTGCCATGCTGCAACATCGGAACTCCCTCGAAAGGCGCGGCGCGGATCGTGCCTGCTCGGCGGCGTTACGACCAGCAACAATTGCACCGGAGCGCCTGCCGCAGCACAATCGAGGCATGCAGCGGGACGGACAGCAACACGGGCGCAGACTGGAATTCGGCTGGTTCCTGCCGACGGCGGGCGATACGACAGCCTATGGCTTGGCCAGTGCACAGGTAGCGTCGTCGCTGCCGCTGTTCGACCGAGTCGTCGCGGCGGCCGAGGCGGCGGGCTTCGAATACATGCTGGTCCCGGTGCAGACCGCGTGCTGGGAGGCCTGGATCTCGAGCGCGATGATGGTCGCGCGCTCCAGGTCGATCCGCATGCTGGTGGCGGCGCGGCCGTCCTATATCAATCCCGTGCTGCTGGCCAAGATGATCGCGACCTTCGACCAGCTCTCGGGCGGCCGCATCTGCATCAACCTGATCGCGGGCCAAAGCGAGGCCGAGAACGAGTCCGAAGGCATCAAGTGGGGCAAGCAGGAGCGCTACGAGATCATGGACGAGGAGGTCTCGATCCTGAAGGCACTGTGGACCGCGCGCGGCCCGCTCACCTACGACGGCAAGTTCTATCAGCTCAAGGGCGCGCAGATCCGGCCGCATCCGCTGCAGAAGCCGTACCCGAAGTTCTATCTCGGCGGCGGCTCGCAGCAGGCCTGGGAGATCTCGGCCAAGCATTCCGACGTGCACCTGTTCTGGGGCGACACCTACGAGCGCATCCGCGCCAACATGGCCGTGATCCGCGGCATGGCGGCCAGGCATGGCCGCGACAACGATATCGGCTTCGGCATGCGCCTGCAGATTGTCTGCCGCCAGAGCGAGAAGGAGGCCTGGGAGTTCGCCCATGAGCTGGTGGGACATGCCAGCGAAGCGCAAAAGGCCTTCGTGAAGGAGCGCTTCGCGACCTCCGAGGCCAATCGCCGGGTACGCGAGCTTGCGGCCCAGGGCGAGGTGATCGAGCGCAACCTGTGGACCGGCATCACTCAGGTGCGGCCGGGGGCAGGCATCGCCATCGTCGGCACGCCCGAGCAGTGCGCCGAGACCCTGCAGGACTTCATCGATCTCGGCTGCCACTCCTTCTGCCTCTCGGGATATCTGCACGACGAGGAGGCCGAGCGCTTCGGCAAATGGGTCATGCCCATCCTGCGCGACCGCAACCGCGAGCGCATGCTGGCGGCTTGAGGGTCAGCCCTTCGCCTTCGGTGCGTCCCATTTGGACAAGGCGAGCCACCAGATGCACACGATGGGGCCGAAAAAGAACATGCCGATGCTTCCGGCGATCCAGCCGATGGCCGGTGCCTTGCCGGCACGCCGGCAAAGTCTGGACAGCGGGTAACCCCAAGGGATGATCGAGGTGACGATGACGCCTACGACGACAATCAAATGCACCAGCTGAGGCTCGCCCATCGTCGTTCTCCCGTGTCGGTTCTGGCTTGAAGACGAGACGAAGAGGCTGAGCGTTACAGAGCATCCTGCTATGCTTGCAGCCTGATGCCGCCTGCCGCGCTTCCCGACTTCAGCGCCCGTCAGCTCGAGGCGGTCCTGGCACTGGTCGAGTATGGCAGCTTCGTCGCCGCCGCGGCCCGCCTGCGCATCTCCCAGCCGGCTTTGACGCGGGCCGTGAAACGGCTGGAAACCGAGCTTGGCGTGCGCCTGTTCGACCGCACGACGCGCCGCGTGCAGGTCACTGCCGCCGGCCGCGAGTTCGCTGCGGTCGCCGAGCGCATGTTGGCCGACCTCGGCATCACGGTGCAGAGCGTGCGGGAAGTGGCGCAGGAACGGCGCGGCCTGGTCGTTCTGTCGAGCGTCATGTCGGTGGCAGGGGCGGCCCTGCCGCGCCTGATCGCTGCTTATCGCGCCGATCGGCCGGGCGTGGAGATCCACATCCGCGAAAGCGTTCATGGATCGGTGCTCGAGGACGTGCGCAGCGGCGTCGCCGATTTCGCCTTGGGCTATGTCGACGAGCTGCCCGATTTTGCCGTCGGCACGGCGCTCGGCCGCGAGACGTTCTGTGTCGTGACCTCGGCCCGCCACAGGCTCGCCAACCGCCGCAAGCTCGGCCTGTCCGACCTCGCCGACCAGCCGATCGTGGCGCTGCCCACCGATTCGCGCACCCGGCGCACCATCGATGCGGCGGCGGCGATGGCGGGCGTACCATTGCGCCAGATGGTGGTCGTCACGCAGATCGCCACCTTGCTCGGCCTGGTCGCGGCCGACGTCGGCATCGGCATCGTGCCGCGCGGCGCCGTGCCGGCCGGCCGTAATTTGCGCGCGGTGCCACTCGAGCCGCGCCTGGTGCGACGCATCGGCGTGATCACCCTGCGCGAACGCGAGCCGACGCCGGCCGCCGCGGGATTCCTGGCATTGTTGCGGCGCGAGTGGCCGCGGCAGGATTGATGCCGAATTCGCAATAAACCTGTCTATCAAGTTGGTGTTGGCATAGAGACCTGCAGCGCTATGCTGCCGCCCTTCGGAGGAATCACGTGCAGCTTTCTTCGCGGACTTACGACGCGGACAATATCGCCGCGGTCCAGGAGCTCTATCACAGCAACGGCTGGACCGACGGCCTGCCCATCGTGCCGCCGACCGCCGATGCGGTGCAGGCCTGCCTCGACTGGGCGATGATGCCGCCCGACCAGCTCATCGGCATCGAACCGGTGCGCGGCCTTGCGGTCACGGCCGAGAAGCTCGCCGTCAATGCCGTGATGGCGGGCTGCCTGCCCATGCATTTCCCGGTCGTCATCACCGCCTGGACGGCGATGATGCAGGACGACTTCCTGATGCATGGCGCCACGGCCAGCACCGGCGGCTGCGCCGTGC
This sequence comes from Pseudomonadota bacterium, assembly GCA_023436825.1. The sequence continues at coordinate 5,672 of JAEZHS010000371.1, forward strand.
TGGTGGTGCTGAACGGCCCGATCAGGGTCGAGCTCGGTGCCAGCGGTGGCTTCAATGCGCTGGGCAACAGCGATCGCGCAACGGCCGTGATCGGCCGCGCCATCCGGCTCTGCCTGATCAACCTGATGGACGTGCGGCCGGGCGCCATCGACCGCTCGACCTTGGGTCATCCCGGCAAGTTCAGCTACTGCGTGGCCGAGGATGAGGAGGACACGACCTGGCTGTCGCTTGCCGAGCAGCGCGGCATCCCGAAAGAGGCTTCGGCGGTGACGGTGATGGCGGCAGGCGCGCCGCGTCAGCTCATGAATGAGTGGACGACCAGGCCCGAGGAGATCCTCGAGACCTTTGCCGCCGAGATGCGCGCCAATCTGCGGCACTATTCGATCCATCCCGGCAACTACGCGCTGATCATTCCCAAGCAGCTGCGCGAGCACCTGCAGGCCGCCAAGTGGAGCAAGACCGACATCGCCAACTTCATCCATGAGCGGGCACGCATCCATCGCCGCGAATGGGCCGAGGTCGGCAAGGGCGCCGTGGTGCGCGACCGCGGCGACAGCGTTTATCCGGCGATGGACTCGCCGGACCAGCTCTTGGTCGTCGCCGCGGGCGGTCCCGCCGGCGGCTTCGGCGCCGTCATTCCCCCGTGGCTCGGCAACAAGAGCCATGCCGTCACCATGGCCATCGGCGCCTGCGTCGACTGCGAGCCGCCCAAGAAGGAGCAGAGGTAGATCATGACGTTCCGTGTCCTCGACCCCACACCGGAAAAGGCCCCGCCGGCCGGCCAGCTTGCACCGCGGCTCGCCTCGCTCGAAGGCAAGACCATCGGCTTCATCTCCAACGGCAAGGAAGGCACCAAGGGCTTCTTCGCCCATCTCGACCGCCTGCTGCGCGAGGAACATGGCGTGGCGAAGGTGGTGATGCGCACCAAGTCGAACTACAGCGCGCCGGCCGATGCCCACATCGTCACCGAGATCAGGAACTGGGATGCAGTGATCTCCGGCATAGGGGATTGAGGAAGCTGTTCATCGTGCAGTCTGCACGACTCCGTAACAGCTGAACGCCTCCTGGTCCCCGCCTTCAGCGTCATGACCGAGCGGTTCGCGAGCGCCGCCGAGCTGATGAGCCGCGTGCTGGGCATGCCTGATTACCGATTTGCCACGATCGGCCATCCGGTCAGCAGCGCGACGGATGCCGGCCTGGAGGTGATGGCACGGCTCGCCATCGAGCAGGGCAAGGCGATGCTGGTGAGGGCGTAACTCTTCGTTCTTCGCAGCCTCGCCGACGCATCATGATTCAAGCTCCTCTTCCCACCAGAGGTAGGGGGAGTATGAGTTGTATCGCTGCCAGGAATTGCCTCAGGAACCTCCCCGCAACCATTGCGTTGGTCTTGCATGCGTTGGTTGTGCAGACGAACAGGGAGACACCCATGAGGCCGCTCGTCATCTTCGGCGCGCTGCTGATTGCCATCGGCATTGCAGGACTGGCGATCGACAACATCACTTTCACCGAAAAACGCACGGTCGTTGACGCCGGTCCGCTGAAGGTCACAGCCGATCAGCAGCGCACCATTCCCGTTCCCAGCATCGTCGGTGTGATCGCAATCGTCGTCGGAGGCGGCATGCTGTTCTTCGATCGCCGGGCAAGAAGCTGATGTCAGCTACATGACTTTCTGCTGACAAACACGGCGCATCGCGGCAACAGTAGATGCGGGCTCTGTTCAATCTGGCGATCGCTCCTCTTGCAGCGTTGACGCTGCGCAGTGTCGCGCATGCGCAGACTGCGCAACAACAGTCGAAGTGCGGCGTCGAGACCTGGTGGACCGACAAGATGATGTACGTAACGACGCCCTGCACCTCGGGGACGACCGAGGAAAACCCAGGCGGCGCGCAGAAGTAGACTCTTCTGGACCGCACGTTCCCACGCGCGGTGCGGAAGCAAGCTAGTTCTTCCCCCACAACCGCTTGGTCGCGAGATCGGCACCTTCGCGGCAAGTCTTGAGCTTGGCCCAGACGACCTCTTCGGCGACCAGCTCGGAGCCGGCGAAGGTGCCGAAGCCGCAGTCGCAGGAGGCGATGACGCGGCTGCGGTCGCCCACGGCGTCGACGGCCTCGCAGATGCGGTTGGCCACGACCTCGGGGTGCTCGACGAAATTCGTCTTGGTGTCGATGACGCCCGGCAACAGCAGGAACTCGGGCGGCAGCTTCGCCTTCTTGAGGGCGGCGTATTCGTGCTGGTGCCGCGGGTTGGCGAACTCGATCGACAGCGCGCCGACCTTGGCCTGGGTCAGCACCGGCAGGATGTCGGCCAACGGCACGTCGTGGATGTGCGGTCCGTCGTAGTTGCCCCAGCAGCAATGCAGCCGGACACGCTCGCGCGGGATGCCGGCCAGCGCCTCGTTGAGGGCGGCGACGTGCATCTCGGCAATCTCGACGAACTCAGCGACGGTTTTGTCCTGGAAGAGCGTGGTGCGCTCGAGCGCCAGGTCAGGCGCATCGATCTGCAGAATGAAGTCGCGCGCGATCAGCTCGTATTCCTTGGCGATCTCGCGCGCCAGAGCGAAGACGTAGGCTTCATGGCTATCGTAGTGGGCGTTGAGCAGCGTCGTGGCGATGATGCCGGGTGAGGCCGCCGTCATGAACGTCCCAAGCGGCGGCGACGGCAGCCTGTCGAGCGCCGCCCGGAACATGCGGCACTCGTCCTCGGCCGGCGCGAGATCCTCGTAGCGCACTTCGGCAATCGCCTGGGGTGCGTTCGAGACCTTGGCGCGCCGGGGATAGCGATAGGGAAGCTGCGCCAGCAGCGTCGGAAAGTCGGTATAGTCGCGCGGCCGCGGCCGCTTGGATTCTCCGCCGAAGCCGCGCATGCGCTGCGCCACGTAGGTCTGGAAGCCGACCCGCGGCTGCTCGCCGTCGTTCACGATGTCGACGCCGCTCGCCACCTGCTTGTCGACGACGTAGCGCACAGCACTTTCGCTCTGCCGCCTGAGTTCGGCCGGATCGATGGCCTGGCCGTCCTCGCCGCGGATCAGCAGGTCGGTCAGCACCGCATTGCGCGGCAGGCTGCCGACATGGGTGGTGAGGATCCGGTTGTCGCTGCGCAGCATGGCGTTTCCTCCAGCTTGTTGGTCATGGCGTCGCGGCAATACACTGCACTTCGAGCAGAAGGCCCGGGATCATGAGCGCGGCCACGCCGATCGTCGCACTGGTGTAGCTCGGTCGGGTCAGAATCTTCTTGCGGGCGGCGACATAGCCGGAGCCGTTGGTCGGCAGATCGACGATGAAGCTCGTCATCTGCAGGATCTGATCGAGGTCCGAACCGGCGGCCCGCAGCACCTTCTGGATATTCCGGAAGGTCTCGTGGGTCTGCGTCTCGATGTCGGCGCCGACGACCTTCCCTTCCGGGTCGATCGCCGAGATGCCGGACAGATAGAGCACATCCTTGAAGCGCACGCAGTTGGTGAAGCCGAACGGCTCATACGCCAGCACGCCGGAGGCCTGGATGACCTGTTTCACGACGGACGTCTCCCCTCATGCTCTCTTCCGGGACCGCGGGCGTCCCGCGCGCTCATGATCATACGCGCATGTGAATGCGCTTGAGCGCGCGGGGACGCGCGCGGTCCGGAAGAGTCTAGCCCAGCGGCCAGGTGAATCGGATGTTGTTCTTCGCAAGGCCATCGAGCACGACCTGCACTCCGCCCGATTTCATCATCCATTCAAGCCGGTGGTCGCGGTACTCGCGGCGGATCGCGCCCGAGGCCAGGCGGGCGGCGGCATCACCCATGCGCTCCGCCGCCGCCTCGAACTCGCGGAACGTCGCGGCGACGGAGGGCCGTTCGCGGATGCGGTCGCGCCATTCGGCCAGCGGCGAATCGGCCGGCGTGCTGAGCCCATAGTGGAAGGAGCGGTTGACGTAGGGCGCCACGCTGAGATCGGCCCAGCCGAAGCTTGCGCCATTGAACCACTGCGCCGTGCCGAGCTTGTCGGTGAGCCAGGCCTGCAGCTCGGCGGTCTGGCGGGCGGCGGTCGCCTTCATCTTGTCGGCCTGATCGCCCTCGGCGCGCTTGAACCAGCGGATCTCGCTCAGGCCCCAGTTGATCGCCTCGTAGAGCGTGTCGCAGACCTCCTCTACCATGCGCGCCTGGGCGCGCTCGGCGGGATCGTGCGGCAGCAGGGGCGGGGAGGGGAACTTGTCCTCAAGGTATTCGAGGATGATGGTCGAATCGAAGACTTGCACGTCGCCGTCGATCAGCGCCGGCACTTCGTTGCGCGGGCTGGCCACGGCGAACTGGCCGCCGGCCTTGCCCGATCCCAGCGCCGGCGGCGTCTCGGCCCTGAAGGCGAGGCCCTTCTCGCGCAGCGCGATCTTGACCTTCTGAGCGTAGGACGAGAGCGGGTGTTCGTAGAGCAGCACGGGCTTCCCTCCGTCGCTAGGGCAACTCCAGCCGCACGCACACCGCGGCGCTGGCGATCACCGCCGGATCGTTGTTCTCGGGATCGGCCACGTCGAGGCCGCCCTTGACCGCCTTCACCGTGACGATGCCGTGTGGCAGCGACGCGCGCACCTTCTCGAGGTCGACCTTGTCGGGCTGCTGCACGCCGATCGTGACGTCGACGAACATGCCGGTCTTGGGGTTGACCTTGAGGCTGCGGATCATGGCGAGCGAGCTGTGATGCAAGGCGTCCTGCACGGCACGCAATGCCGCCTTGGTATAGTCGCCGCCGTGCAGGTCGTTGCCGGTGCCGAGCTCGAGGATCACGCGTTTCGCGGGCATCGCAGCCTCCCTTACAGGTCGAGCCGGACGACGGCGGCCGCCTGGGCGATCACCGTCTTGTCCGTGCCGGCTTCGTTGGGGATTTCCAACCCGCCTTCGACCACCTTGATCGTGCCTGTGCCGTGCGGCAGCACCGCCAGCACCTGCTGGGTGTCGACCTGGTCGGGCTTCGGCACGCCGATCAGCACCTCGACCTGCATGTCGTCGCTCGACTTGCCGACCGCCGTGGCGACCGTGAGCGAGTTGTGCCACAGCGCGTCGCGCAGCGCGCGCACCGCGGCCTTGGTGTAGTCGCCGCCGCGGATGTCGGTGCCCATGCCGATCTCGAGCGCCACTCGTTTGAGCGCCATGACGTTTTCCTCCTTTTATCCCTGCGCCAGCCCCGCCTTGATGAGCAACGGCTTCACGTCGACATAGTACTTCTCGGCGAAGGCGCGGTACTCGGCCGGGTTCTTGTACCACGGTAATTGCAGGAACTTCGCCAGATACTCGTTGACCTTGGGCTCGCCCATGGCTTCCTTGAAGGCGAGATAGATCGAATCGACGATCTCCGGCGGCATGGCCTTGGGCCCGACGATGCCGTAGGGGCTCTGGCCCACGACGTTGACGCCGCGCTCGATCAGGGTCGGCACGTCCTTGTATTTCTCGAGCCGCTGCTCGGTCGCCATGGCGAGGATGCGGCACTGTCCGTTGTCGACGAACGGCGCCCACTGGGCCGCGTCAGCCAGGAAGTGGACCTGCTCGCTGAGCAGGGCCTGCATCCATTCCGCGCCGCCCTTGTAGGGCACGTGGGTGAACCGCGCGCCGGTCGCCTGCTCGACCTCGATCATCATCAGCTGGCCGGTGCCGCCGATGCCCGAGGTGCCAAAATTGTACTTGTCGGGCTCCTTCTTGCCGGCGGCGATCAGCCCCTCGAGCGTCTGCCACGGCGCCGTCGACTTCACGACGATGCCCATGGTGTAGCCCGAAAGCCCGCTGATGTAGGTGAAGTCCTTGAGCGGATCCCAATTGGTCTTCTGGTAGTGCGGATAGCGCAGGCTGTTGATGCTCATGCAGGCGAGCGTCTGCCCGTCGGCCTTGGCGTTGAGCAGCATGGCCGGCGCCAGCGTGCCGGCGGCGCCGGCCTTGATGTCGACGATGACCTGCTGGCCCAGCACCTTCGAGACCGTCTCGCCCAGCATGCGGATGTGCACGTCGGTGACACCGCCCGCGGCGAAGGGATTGTAGATCGTGATCGGCTTGTCCGGCTTCCAGCGGGCCTGCGCCTGGCCGCGCGCCAGCAGGGGGGCGGCGAGGGCCGTGGTGCCGGCAAGGGCGGCGAAATGGCGACGCGTAAGCACGATGTTCCTCCCTGGACTTTGTCGCGCAGCAAGACGGCCGCACGTGGCGGCCGTCCCCTATGCTTACAGTCGAAATGAAGCAGCGTTAAGCTACCTCTTTCGCATGGCGTCCAGACTCCACGGGCCGGGGCCGGCGGCCGCAAGATAGAGGAAGACGAAGCAGTAGAGCACCGCGAGCTCGCCGCGGTTGAGGATCGGGAAGAAGCCCTGCGGCGCGTGCGCCATGAAGTAGGCAACCGCCGTCATCCCGGAGGCAACGAATGCCGCCGGTCGGCTGAACAGCCCGATGACCAGAAGGATGCCGCAGACGAATTCGATGAAGCCCGCATAGCCCGGCATCGAATTCAGGTTGAATGTCGGTGGAACGGCTCCCGCCGGGAACTTCAGGAGCTTGCCGGTTCCGTGCTGGAGCAGGAGCAGACCGGACATGATTCGCAGGATGCTGAGCAGGCGCGGTGACCAGGTTACCGCGAGGGCATCGAAATTCATCTGCATCTCCGAGACGTTTTCATCATCCGCTCTTCATGATCTCGTCCGGAGCATCAGACAAGTAAAGCTCCCGCGACCGGCGTCGGCGGTCCCGGTGGATGCGACGGCGGTGGCGGCAGATCCTCGGGCTCGGGTCCGGTAGGCTGCGGCAGCTCGGGTGGAATCGGATCGGTCTTGCCCGGCGGCGGCGGCACAGGTGATGGCTCGCGCGGCGGTCGTGTCATGTCGCTCTCCCTGAGAAGGGAATGCCCGCCGGCGGGCGGGCATTCCCTAACGGCTCAGGACAAGGTGCTACTCGTCCATCTGCTGGTTTTGAGGTTCCTGGCCCGGCTGCTGATTGGGTTGTTGGTTCGGCTGCCGATTCTGGCGTTGGCGCTGCTGCTGCTGACGCTGTTGGCGCTCGCGCTGCTGCTGGTCACGGTCCTGTTGCGGGTTGCGGTCCTTGGGATCGTTCATCGCTCGTCCTCCATGGCTTCCGCAACGCCCGGGATTGGGCGCCGCCAGTTCAGGAACGCACCCCTGACGCAACGGGTTGCCGGCGGTCTCGTTCACCCGGAGCAGCCCGACCCACAAGATCTGGAGACGCGTGATGAGCCGAAAATCTGCACTTGCCGTGCTCGCGGTTGGTTGCGCCTTGCTGCCGATCGCTTCTTGGGCGGCGTCCGACGCCGACTGCGCGGCGCAATGGAAGAGCGCCGACGGCAACAACGACGGCGTGCTCACAGGACCCGAGGCCGACCGCTATCTCGCCTATTATCGCGTGCGCGCCCACACGACGCCGGTCGATGGCCGCATCACCCAGCAGGATTTCATGACGGCCTGCAAGAGCGACGTCTTCATGGCCAAGGCGCCCGAACCCGGCGCGCCGCTCAAGGGCGCCAACAGCTTCACCGAAGGACAGGCAAAGGATCGCATCCTGGCAGCCGGACTCACCAGCGTGTCGTCGCTGGCCAAGGACGGTGACGGCATCTGGCGGGGCAGCGCCATGAAGGACGGCAAGAGCGTCAAGGTCGCCGTCGACTTCAAGGGCAACGTCGTCAGCCAATAGGAGCAATCGATCATGCAGACCACTACGCGCGTCTATGACACCTACGGCCAGGCTCGCCAGGTCGTGGCCGATCTCGAGGCGTCCGGCATCAAGAGCTCGGACATCAACCTGATCGCCAACAAGTACATCTGCGACGAGACCGCCCGCATCGAAGAACCGTCGGCGACGGGACCGGCCGCCGGCGTGGGCGCGGCCCTGGGCGGCACGGCCGGCCTCCTGGCCGGGCTGGGCGTCATCGCCGTTCCCGGGCTTGGTCCCGTCGTTGCAGCCGGCGCGCTGGCGGCAACGGCGGTAGGCGCTGCGGCAGGCGCCGTGACCGGCGGCGTGGTCGGCGCGCTGGTGAGCGCAGGCGTGCCGGAAGAAGAGGCGAACGTCTACTGCGAAGCCGTGCGACGCGGCGGTACGCTGGTCAGCGTGCGCACGGCCGACGACAACGTCGCCTTCGTGCAGCAGATCATGAACCGACACCGGCCGATCGATCCGATCGAGCGGCGCGGCGTCTATCGCGGCCAGGGCTGGACGAGGTTCGATCCGGCCGCGGCGCCGTATCGGCCGACGCAGGCCGAGATCGATCGGTTACGCACCCCGTATCAGAATTAGAGTCTTCCGGACCGTGCGCGTCCCCGCGCGCTCGTGATCATGAGG
>JAEZHS010000444.1 GCA_023436825.1 Pseudomonadota bacterium
TCGGTCGAGAACGGCCAGGAGGTCCATGCCGGCGACATCCTTGCGCGCATCCCGCGCGAGGGCGGCAAGAACCGCGACATCACGGGCGGTCTGCCGCGCGTGGCCGAGCTGTTCGAGGCGCGCAAGCCCAAGGACTTCGCGATCATCTGCGACATCGCCGGCCGCATCGAGTTCGGCAAGGACTACAAGAGCAAGCGCCGCATCCTGATCGTGCCGGAGGGCGAGGGCGCGGAGCCGGTCGAGTACCTGATCCCGAAGGGCAAGCGCATCGCCGTGCAGGAAGGCGACTATGTCGAGCGCGGCGATCTCCTGATCGACGGCAACCCGGTGCCGCACGACATCCTGCGCGTGCTGGGCATCGAGAAGCTGGCCGAGTACCTGGTCAACGAGATCCAGGAGGTCTATCGGCTGCAGGGCGTGAAGATCAACGACAAGCACATCGAGACGATCGCTCGTCAGATGCTGCAGAAGGTCGAGATCACCGATCCGGGCGAATCGACCTTCCTGATCGGCGAGCAGGTCGACAAGCAGGAGTTCGACATGGAGAACGCCAAGCTCGTGGCCGAGAAGATGAAGCCTGCCAAGGCCGACCCGGTGCTGCTCGGCATCACCAAGGCGAGCCTGCAGACCAAGTCGTTCATCTCGGCGGCCTCGTTCCAGGAGACCACGCGCGTGCTCACCGAGGCGGCCGTGTCCGGCCGCGTCGACACGCTGCAGGGCCTCAAGGAGAACGTCATCGTCGGCCGCCTGATCCCGGCGGGCACCGGCGGAGTCGTGAACCGCCTGAAGGCGATCGCCGCCCAGCGCGACCGTGCCATCCTGGCCGCCGGCAACGAAGGCGAGGACCAGCCGGTCCCGACGCTGGAGCAGGAACACGCTGCCGACGACTGATCGTCGCCGTCCGCGAAAAGACGAGGGCCGTCACCGTAAGGTGGCGGCCCTTTCTTTATCTTCCGGACCGCGAGCCTCCGGCTCGCTCATGTTCTTGGGCGCGCAAGATGCGCGCGGTCCGGAAGGCCATGGCGGGCCAGCCACGCCTCCCTCTCGATCAGCCAGACCATGCGGCGGCCTTCGCTGCTGACCGAGCGGAACGGCTCGAAGGCGACCAGACGTGCGCCCTGCCTTTCCTTCACCCGCGCGGAGGCGTGGTTGAGTTCGTGGTTGCTGACCCAGAGGCGGGGCCAGTCGAGCTCGCAGAAGGCGTAGTCGGTCACCCGGTCGGCGGCCTCGGTCATCAGGCCACGTCCCTGGAACTCCGGATCGAGCCAGAAGCCGCGCATGTCGCGGCTCTGCCCGTCGTCGGGCCAAAGGTCGATGCTGCCGATCGGCTCGTCCGGCCCGTCCTTCAGCCGGATCGCCCAATGGTGCTTCTCGCCGCGCGCCATCTCGCCCTGGCAGATCTCGATGAAACGGATGGCGCCGTCGGTAGGATAGGGCCAGGGCACGCGTGGATTGAGATAGCGCACGATCTCCCAGCGCGGGGAGCGACGCTGGATGATCGGAGCGTCCGCCGGCACGAGTGGGCGCAGGATCAGCCGTTTCGTCTCCAGGAACGGCGTCGGCGGAAGGGGCTTTTCGAAGGTCGTCATGTCAGGTCTCGCTTGCGTTGCCGCGGGAGCGGGACCTGTCATCAGCCCCGCGCCATGAACGGCGGGGCTGGGAAGGTCGGCTTCAGATCAAATGACCACGCGCGCGACGGCTCCCGCCCCAAAAGGCGGCTTCCAAGCCGAGGTGTAACCGGTCGCGTGGTCCAGCATGGCGTCGCCCTTAGCCCGACGGCGGCGCGGCGTAAACGACGGTCCGTGGGCGCCAGGAAATTCAGGCCGGGGTGTAACGCTTCGAACACACCGCCCGTCTCCAGGTACGGCGGCCAATTGCCGCCGGATAGGGGAAACGATGCGGATCTTGCCCTTGGGACTTCTTTTGCTGGCAATGGGTGGCTGCGCGGCGGCTGGGACGGAGGAAAGGGAGCGATGGGACGCTGCTGTGTGGGCCCTGGGCATGACGATGATGCAGGTCGGCAACCAAATCCAGGCCGAGCAGCAGCGGCAGTGGCAACAGTCTATGCCGCGGCAAGCGATCTGCCAGAACGTTGGTGGCATGCTCAGTTGCACCACTTACTGATCGTCACGCGGCGATGAAAGCATTGCTGGCACCCGGGCCGGCGGCACAACGGATGGCGTGATCGCCGGTTCGACCCGCCATAGGTGGCCCTCCACGGTACGCAAAAACTCGCGAAAACGAGATTGGCGATACGGCACTAAAGTTATTAACAAATCCTTACTTTGGTTATATTATCGCTCCGTTGCGCGGCTTCCCCGCGTTCCCGCTCTTTGTATCGTTGATTCGAGACCCGAAGGCCGCGGCAGACACCGTCCCTCGACGAGGGGCGGGCCGATCGCGGTAACCAGTGTAACTGTCCGAACTCCGAAGCCGGCACCACCGATAGTGGGTGCGTCCGTGCCCTTCACTACGAAAGTACCGGCGGAAAGGGCGGAAAAGGCGCCAACTCAAGTCCACGTTGCCAGCAGCGCTTGCACCGACCGCCCGCAGCCCATCCCGACCAATTCGTCGACAGCACAGTGTCGCGTGCCGCTAGTGCCTCCGGGCTCGCAGACCTACAGGATCTTGTTGTTAGATTCTTGCGCAAGTGGAACGGCGGCCGACAGGAACGAGTCAGACCGCCTAGGCTGGAAACGCCAGCAATATCAAAGAGAAAAGCGTTTCACTGCGCTTGACGGCAGTGCCTTCGCGGCCATATAAGCGCGCACCTCGTCGAGGGGCTGGTAGTTAGGCGCAAGCCTAAGACGCAGCCTGACGTCGAGGACCGCTACATGTCAGGCCTCCTGGCCGCAGAGTTTTTGATCGCGCGGGCGCTGCGCTCTTGCCGCTAGCCCCGCGTATTCGCTTTGCGCCGAAGCCTGTCCTGGGTGGACCCGAGATCAGGCCCTGAACAGGGGCGCATTAGGAAACCGGAAGTCGATGCCGACCATCAACCAGCTGATCCGTAAGCAGCGTCACGGCCTCACCTCGCGCAACAAGGTGCCGGCGCTGCAGGCCTGCCCGCAGAAGCGCGGCGTCTGTACGCGCGTCTACACGACGACCCCGAAGAAGCCGAACTCGGCGCTGCGCAAGGTCGCCAAGGTCCGCCTCACCAACGCCTACGAGGTTGTGAGCTACATCCCGGGCGAGGGTCACAATCTGCAGGAGCATTCGGTGGTCATGATCCGCGGCGGTCGCGTCAAGGACCTGCCCGGCGTGCGTTATCACATCATTCGCGGCACCCTCGATACCCAGGGCGTCAAGGACCGTAAACAACGCCGTTCGAAGTACGGCGCCAAGCGGCCGAAGTAAGGCGGGGAGGAAGCAATGTCCCGTCGTCGCGCAGCCGAGAAGCGTGAAGTCCTGCCGGACGCCAAGTTCGGCGATGTCGTTCTCTCCAAGTTCATGAACACGCTCATGGAGCGTGGCAAGAAGTCGGTCGCCGAGCGTGTCGTCTACGGCGCCCTCGACGAGATCGAAGCCAAGCTCAAGCAGGATCCGGTCCCCGCCTTCCACGAGGCGCTGGAGAACGTGAAGCCGGCCGTCGAAGTCCGCTCGCGCCGCGTCGGCGGCGCCACGTACCAGGTTCCTGTCGAGGTCCGCCCCGAGCGGCGCCAGGCGCTGGCCATCCGCTGGATCATCCAGGCCGCGCGCGACCGCTCGGGCCACAGCATGAAGGAGAAGCTCTCGGCCGAGCTGCTCGACGCCTTCAATCGTCGCGGCAACGCGGTGAAGAAGCGCGAGGACACCCACAAGATGGCCGACGCCAACAAGGCGTTCGCCCATTACCGCTGGTAACCGGCCACACAAGAACCCGAGAGAGCCCCTCCCATGGCCCGCACCACTCCCATCGCGCAGTACCGCAACATCGGTATCATGGCGCATATCGACGCCGGCAAGACGACCACGACCGAGCGCATCCTGTATTACACCGGCAAGTCGCACAGGATCGGCGAAGTCCATGACGGCGCCGCGACCATGGACTGGATGGAGCAGGAGCAGGAGCGCGGCATCACCATCACGTCGGCCGCCACGACCTGCTTCTGGAAGGCTGAGACGGGTCCGTTCGCCGGCCCCAGCCACCGGATCAACATCATCGACACTCCGGGCCACGTCGACTTCACCATCGAGGTCGAGCGCAGCCTGCGCGTGCTGGACGGCGCCGTCTGCGTGTTCGACTCGGTGGCGGGTGTGGAGCCGCAGTCCGAGACGGTGTGGCGCCAGGCCGACAAGTACGGCGTGCCGCGCATCTGCTTCGTCAACAAGATGGACCGCACTGGCGCCAACTTCTGGCGCACCGTCGACATGATCACGGACCGCCTCGGCAGCAAGCCGATGGTCACGCAGGTCCCGATCGGCAGCGAGTCCAATTTCAAGGGCCTGGTCGACCTTGTCTCCAACAAGGCCATCATCTGGCTGGAAGAGACGCTGGGCGCCAAGTTCGAGATCAAGGACATCCCGGACGACCTCAAGGAGCAGGCCGCCGAGTGGCGCACCAAGCTGATCGAGATGGCCGTCGAGCAGGACGATGAGGCTCTCGAGAAGTACCTGGGCGGCGAGGAGCCGGACTACGACACGCTGATCAAGTGCATCCGCAAGGGCACGATCTCCTACGCGTTCGTTCCCGTGCTGTGCGGCTCGTCGTTCAAGAACAAGGGCGTGCAGCCCATGCTCGACGCCGTCGTGAACTATCTGCCGGCCCCGACCGACGTGGCCGACGTCAAGGGTGTCAAGATGGGCTCCGACGAGGCAATCACGCTGCCGTCGCGCGACGACGCCCCGCTGTCGGCTCTCGCCTTCAAGATCATGACCGATCCCTTCGTGGGCTCGCTCACCTTCGCGCGCGTCTACTCGGGCGTGCTCGAATCGGCGACCGGCGTGCTGAACAGCACCAAGGACCGCAAGGAGCGTATCGGCCGCATGCTGTTGATGCATGCCAACAACCGTGAGGACGTGAAGGAAGCGCGCGCCGGCGACATCATCGCCCTGGCCGGTCTCAAGAGCGTCACCACCGGCGACACGCTGTGCGATCCGGACAATCCGGTGATCCTGGAAAAGATGGACTTCCCCGATCCGGTCATCGAGCTCGCCATCGAGCCGAAGTCGAAGGCCGACCAGGAGAAGATGGGCTCGGCGCTGGGCCGCCTCGTGCAGGAGGATCCGACGTTCCGTGTCTCGACCGACCCGGAGACGGGACAGACCGTCATCAAAGGCATGGGCGAGCTCCATCTCGAGATCAAGGTCGACATCCTGAAGCGCACCTACAAGGTCGACGCCAATGTCGGCGCTCCGCAGGTCGCCTATCGGGAGACGCTCGGACGCAAGGCCGAGATCGACTACACCCACAAGAAGCAGTCCGGCGGTTCGGGCCAGTTCGCCCGCATCAAGCTGGTGTTCGAGCCGGGCGAGCCGGGCTCGGGCTACAGCTTCGAGAGCAAGATCGTCGGCGGCTCGGTGCCCAAGGAGTTCATCCCGGGCGTCGAGAAGGGCCTCGAGGCCTCGCGTGAGACCGGCGTGCTGGCTGGCTTCCCGGTGATCGACTTCAAGGCGACGCTGATCGACGGTGCCTACCACGACGTCGACTCGAGCGTGCTGGCGTTCGAAATCGCCGCTCGCGCCGCCTTCAAGGAAGGCCTGCAGAAGGCGCAGTGCAAGCTCCTCGAGCCGATCATGAAGGTCGAGGTGGTGACGCCCGAGGATTACATGGGCGACTGCATCGGCGATTTGAACAGCCGCCGCGGCCAGATCCAGGGCATGGAGGCCCGCGGCAACGCGCAGGTCATCAACGCCATGGTGCCGCTGGCCAACATGTTCGGCTACGTCAATACGCTGCGGTCGATGACCCAGGGACGCGCCGCCTACACCATGACCTTCGATCACTACGCGCCTGTGCCGCAGGCGGTGGCGGACGAGGTCATCACCAAGCTGGCGGGTTAAGGCCGCCGATCGAATCAAGACCGATTGAAGGAACAGGATCATGTCGAAGGCGAAGTTTGAGCGGAACAAGCCGCACTGCAACATCGGGACGATCGGCCACGTTGACCATGGCAAGACGTCGCTGACGGCTGCGATCACGAAGGTTCTGGCGAAGACGGGTGGTGCGACGTTCACGGCGTACGACCAGATCGACAAGGCGCCGGAGGAGCGCGAGCGCGGCATCACGATCTCGACGGCGCATGTCGAGTACGAGACGCAGAACCGCCACTACGCGCACGTCGACTGCCCTGGCCACGCTGACTACGTGAAGAACATGATCACGGGCGCGGCGCAGATGGACGGGGCGATCCTGGTGGTGTCGGCGGCGGACGGGCCGATGCCGCAGACGCGCGAGCACATCCTGCTGGCGCGTCAGGTCGGCGTTCCGGCGCTGGTCGTGTACATGAACAAGGTCGACATGGTGGATGACCCCGAGCTGCTGGACCTGGTCGAGCTGGAGGTGCGTGAGCTGCTGAAGAGCTACCAGTTCCCGGGCGACGACATCCCGGTGATCCGCGGCTCGGCGCTGATGGCGCTGGAGGACAAGAACCCGGAGCAGGGCGAGCAGTCGATCCTGGCGCTGATGGCGGAGGTGGACAAGTACATCCCGCAGCCGACGCGCGACAAGGACAAGCCGTTCCTGATGCCGATCGAGGACGTGTTCTCGATCTCGGGCCGCGGCTCGGGGGTTAGGGGCGGCGTCGAGCGTGGGGTCGTGAAGGTCGGCGAGGAAA
>JAEZHS010000463.1 GCA_023436825.1 Pseudomonadota bacterium
CGGCCGCCTTTGTGCGCCGCCGCAACTGCCCGGATGTCCCGCTGCTCCAGCGGAAGGCGCTCGATCGCCTCAAAGTAGCGCATTGCCGTGTCGAGCCGATCGGCACGGAATTCAACGGCACCCGCGATATATGAGAGCACTGCATCAGGCAGGCCGGCGCCGGCGGACAGGACAGCCTCACCATCGGTTGCCCTGCGTGCCGCCGTGAGTTTCGCGGCGAGAGTACCAGGATCGATGTGCGCACTCATCATGGCACGCCATACCCCTGAACGAGCTTCCTCTTGCTCGACCGCCACCACTTCCGGCTCGTCCGAGGGATTGCCTGCCCATTCAACTATCGGATCGTAGCTCTCGACGACCTGCAGTCGGTCTTTGGGGGCGGGCACAAGACGCGATGCCTCAAAAGGGAAGCTCAGTTCAACCATCGTGACGGCGGTGCCGTCACGATCTTCCAGCAGTGACCATGGGAAGCGAGGGCCGCAAGCGAGTGCCCCGCCGATACATCCAGCAACCAGCATGGCACCAACAGTGAGCTTGCTGCACGACGCCGACGTCCAGCAAGAGCGCAACACACCAATACTCCTCAAAACCTCAGAGCGATACACATGATACGGCGTGTGTTGGAATCGATCAATACAACTTATAGTTGTATGCGTTAGCGTCGAGGTCGTTGCGGAGGGATCGGCTTGCGCGCCCGATACTGCCTAGGGGATTGATAATCATACATATCATTGGTCGCCGGATCCTCGGCCGCACCTCTGAGAACCATTCTGAGATATGCAGACATCTCCTGCCATTTGTTTGTCTGTTTCAACTGGTTTTCTCGCAACGGTTTGCCGGTCTTGTCCGTCGTACGAGCTGCGAAGAACCTCGGGTCATCTTTCACGTCATCCTTGTCTTCTGGGTTCTGCTCAGCATCGAACCAACGCCAGATAGCGGTGGGCCCGACATTGTAGGCGGCCACCGCCTTTGGCCAGCTCCCGCCCAGAAGACGGTAGAGATAGGCCAGTTGTTCAGCGGCGGCATCGAACGATTGCGCCTGGTCAGCCAAGGAGTATTTCCTGAGCTCCGCGGCTCGAGCCGTGTCGCCGCGTTTCCTTGCCCGGTCGATCAGGTCGTCAAACGTGATCCTGTTCATCTGGGCATAGCCAATTGGTACCTGGCGGTTGGTTGAATGCATGACCAACGGGGTCCTGCCCCTTGCAACCTCGCCGAATTTGCCTTCCTGATACAGCAGCCGCGCGAGGAGCTGCAGCGGCACGCCGTGCCGCTCGGCTGCTCGCTTGATGTCATCGACGACATCCGCCGGCTTAGTCGTCTCCCAATCGGCCGGAAGCGCGTCGCGGGCCTCACCGGCAGTAAGGGGCTGACGCGTGAGTTCGCGAAAGGCCTGATCGCGATTGATCTGCCGCTGAAGCTTGTTCATGCCACTTTCGATTTGCCTCTGCGGTATGGTCCCATAGCCGCGGCCTGGTCTCTGACCGGAAGGATCGGACGGCGCTGGCCGGCCGGCCGCCGGAGCCTGAGCAACCTGGACTTCGTCGTCCGCCGTTGCCTGCTCACCGCCAGCGACTCGAACAATATTGGGATCGGCAGCGCCATTGGGCACTGGCCGCATACCGGGCTCGACGGCGTCCTCCGATTGGCCCACGGCTGGCAAACGTTCGCCAGCAATCGGTCGAGCCAATGGCGGCCCGGACATCGGCGATGAGTTCCCCATGTAGATAAATGAAGTGGCGGGCAGACGAGGTCCGTCAGTGGGACCCGACCTACCGAAGGGAAATGGAGATGGCGGCGCGACGAACGGCGAGCCACCGGCACTGCCTTCGGCGAAAGATGGCAGATTGGAGGGCAACGCGGCAGCCGTGCCGCCCGGCTCGCGCTCGTTGAGGGTCGCCACTTTGCCAAGGCGATTAGCGATTCCAAGACCATAGGCGAGGTACGGCGGCGGCGATCCATCGCCAACAGACGTTAAGGCCTTGGTGCCGGGCTGACGGAACGGACCAAACGGACTGCCACCGACATATGGATACGGCCGAGCGGGCGGCGTTGAGGCATCACGTATCGAGCCATCGGCGTTCACGCGAAAGCCGGGCACCACTTCCTCCGGCAGCCTGAAGTTGTGGAGACCTGGCAAGTTCTGTCCGAGCTGGACGTTGAACATGGTGCCGCCGGGGAGCGCAGCGCTGTCTCTAGGGTCGATCCCGAGGAATGCGGTGCTCAAGTCACCGGACGAGGCGTCACGTATCGAGCCGTCGGCGTTCATGCGAAAGCCGGGCACCAGTTCCTGCGACGGCTTGAAATTGTGGAGACCCGGCAGGTCCTCCAACGGCTCGTCGCCGAACTGAAACCAGGGCTTGTCCGGTCGGATACTGAACATGCCGCTCCTTGCAGATCGTGCTGGATACCTTCCTTCGAGAAGCTTGCGCGAAAACCGCAAAGCCCGAGACGAAAGAAGGCTCGCCGCCACGATAAAAGAGGCGGCCTTCATTGTCAATAACTTTGGTTACATAATAGTACGAAAGTTATTTCGTGCGCCTGCAGCGGCCGGACCTCGGGCGCGATCTCGAACAGGCGGTCGTAGAATAGTCGGCGGCGTCGCCGACGATCGGCATCACCTTCTTGAAGCTCGATTGACCCAGATCGATCTGTTGCGTGTCATCGGCGGAGTCTTCCGGGCTGAGACGTGCCGCGCTAAAGGGCGTGCTCGGGGTCCTTGGCCTTGTCGGCCGGCTTGCCCTCGGCCTCGTCGCGCTCCTTCTCTTTCCGGGCCTTCAGAAGCTTGCGCAGGATCATGTTGCGCTTGAGCGCGGAGATGTGATCGATGAACAGGATGCCGTCGAGATGGTCGATCTCGTGCTGCACGCAGGTCGCTAAAAGGCCGTCGCACTTCATGTCCTGCTGCTTGCCGTCGCGATCGAGATAGCGAACGGTGACCTTGGCCGGGCGCACCACGTCCGAATAGTGGTCGGGCACCGACAGGCAGCCTTCCTCGTAGCTCACATCCTCGTCCGAGGCCTCGACGACCTCGGGGTTGGCCATGAACAGCGGGCCGGTCTTGACGTCCTCGCGGTCGATGTCGAGCACGATCACGCGCTTCAGCACGCCGATCTGAGGCGCGGCGAGCCCGATGCCGGGCGCGGCGTACATCGTCTCGAGCATGTCGTCCATCAGCCGGCGCACGTCGTCGTCGACGGCCTCGACCGGCTTGGACTTCTTCTTGAGGCGCGGGTCGGGCGCCGTAAGGATGGGCAACAGGGCCATAGCGCCTAAATATGCAGCGAAATCAGGTGTTTCAAGGAGGTTACTTGCGGGTGACCATGGTGCCGAGGCCGGATTCCGTGAAGACCTCGAGCAGCAGCGCATGGGGCACGCGGCCGTCCATGATGACGGCAGCCTCGACGCCGGAGTTCACCGCGTCGATGCAGTTCTCGACCTTGGGGATCATGCCGCCCGAAATCGTGCCGTCAGCGATCAAGGCGCGTGCCTCGTCGACCGTCATGTTCTGGATCATGTTGCCGTTCTTGTCCAAGACGCCCGGTACGTCGGTCAGGAACAGGAGCCGCTTGGCGCGCATGGCGCCGGCGATGGCGCCCGCCGAAGTGTCGGCATTGATGTTGTAGGTGAGCTCGTCGTCGACGCCGAAGCCGATCGGCGCCACCACCGGGATGACGTCGGCGCGGCGCAGCTGCTCCAGCACCATGACGTTGATCTTGGCGGGCTCGCCGACCTGCTTGAGGTCGACCTTGAGGAGCTCGCCCGTCTTGGGGTCGCGCATCTCGCTGACCTTCTTGGCCAGGATCAGGTTGCCGTCCTTGCCGCAGATGCCGACGGCGATGCCGCCGCATTCGTTTATGTCGGCCACGATCGCCTTGTTGATGGCGCCGGCCAGCACCATCTCAACGATCTCCATCGTCGCCGCATCGGTGACGCGCAGGCCATTCACGAACGTGCTCTTGATGCCGACGCGCTCCAGCATCTTGTTGATCTGCGGACCGCCGCCATGGACCACGATCGGGTTCATGCCGACCTGCTTCATCAGCACGACATCGCGCGCCACAAGATCGCCCAGCTTGGGATCGGTCATGGCGTGGCCGCCGTACTTCACGACAAAGGTGGCGTCGTTGTGTCGGCGCATGTAGGGCAAGGCCTTGGAGATGGTCTCCGCCATGCGGATGAGCCGCCTCTGCTCTTTGTCGGTCTGAACCGGCTCGGCCATGTCTGCGATACCCCGAGTTGGCAAAAGCCCCCTCCCGGGCCGGGAGAGGGCTAAGACGGCATCATATATCAAGCGGACTGCGGATAGAAGAAGTGGGCGCGGCGCGCAAGGATATCCAGATGATCGACAGCGACACTTTGGCCTCCCGCGGCTTCGTCGTGGCGCCCGGCCTGATCGACCCGGCCGAGTGCCGGAAGCTGGCCGGCCTGTGGCCCGAAAAGCCCCGCTTCCGCAGCCACGTCGTCATGCAGCGGCACGGCTTCGGCCAGGGCGAGTACCAGTATTTCGCCTATCCATTGCCGGAGCGGATCGAGGCGCTGCGTCAGGCGCTCTACCCCGAGCTGGCAGCGGTGGCCAATCGCTGGAACGAGCAACTCGAGATCGCCAAGCGGTTCCCGTCGACGCTGCAGGGCTGGCTGCGCCAGTGTCATGCCGGCGGCCAGAAGCGCCCGACGCCGCTGCTGCTGCGCTACGGACCGGGCGACTACAATTGCCTGCATCGCGACCTCTACGGCGAGCTGGTGTTTCCGCTGCAGGCGACGGTGCTGCTGAGCGATCCCGCCACGGACTTCAGCGGCGGCGAGTTCATGCTCGTCGAGCAACGCCCACGCATGCAGTCGCGCGGCGAGGTCGTGCCGCTCAAGCAGGGCGATGCCGTGATCTTTGCGGTCAACGAACGGCCAGTGAAGGGAAGCCGCGGCTTCTATCGCACTGCCATGCGCCACGGCGTGTCGAGCCTGCGCCAGGGCGAGCGCTTTACCCTCGGCATCATCTTCCACGACGCAGCGTAGGAAGCGAGACACCTCACCCTGAGCAGGTGGTGGCTAATGCACCAACTCGCGGGTCGTGAATTCGCGCGTGCGCGTGCCGCGGATCACGGTTCCATGGCGGTCGGGATCGGCCCACGCCTCGATCATCGCCGGCACAGGCTTGGGGGCGTACTGGATCCGGGCGATCCAGGCGCGCGCCTGGTGGAGGCTCGTGAACAACTCGACCGGCCCCTCGTGGGCGGTCTGGGCGGCAAACATCTTGGGAAACGGCTGGTCCATATGGTGCACGACGAAGGCGATCGGACCACGGCCGTCGGCGTCGGCGCGCAATGTCTGCGCCAGGGCCAGGATGTCCGCCGGCTGGAAATCGAAACGCGCGCTGGCGACCTCGACGATCTTGGCGAACCGCCGAACGCGGGCGTCGGCCAGTTTTTGCGCGGTGCCGCGCACTTCATCACCGCTGACGGTGCCGCGTGCCACGATCGTTACCAGACGATGGAGCGGCGATATCTCCATATAGATCGGCATGCTCTCTAAACTACACTATGCAGCGTCCGTCGCTGCAACAATTGGCCGGGTGGACAGCCGGTTGCCGATTTTCTACTGGCGGCGGGGTGGCGCAGCCCTTGGTCTTTTTCTACGAATGCGCCGGGGAAGTTAAGGAAGGGTGATGAGAGCGTTAATTCTACTGTGCCTGCTCGCGCTGCCGGTGGTTGCCCAGGCCCAGACGACTGGCCAAGCCGATGGCCAAGCCGGCGGCCAGACGGCCGGACCGGGAGCGGTGCCGCTGCCGCCCTGGTTCGTCGAGATCGACACCACCAAGAAAGGCGAGGTGGCGCGCGCCGACTTTCTGAAATACCGCATGAAGTCGTTCGACGATCTCGACGCCAACAAGGACGGCAAGATCTCGCTCGAGGAATTCCTCAAGCTGGCCGAGCCCCCATATTCCAGCGACCAACCGGGAGGGCCGAATCTCGAGGAACGCCGCAATCGCATCCGGGCCGCCTTCCAGAACCTCGACCTCAACAGCAGCGGCTTCATCGAACGCGCCGAGGCCGAGGCGCCGATCCAGTCGGAGTTCAATCAGTACGATACGGACCGGGACAACAAGATCACCGAACCGGAGATCCGGCTGATCATGCAGCGGCTGCAGCAGCGGCAGATGGCCGAGCGGCAGCAGGCGGAGGCGGAGCGCCGCAAGGGACTGATGGCGCTGAACGACCTCATAGACATGCAGATGCGCGACGCCGACAAGCTCGACAAGAACAACGACGGCAAGATCAGCCAGCAGGAATATCTCGTCGCCGCGGGTCCGGCCGACGGCCCGCAGTCACAGAACCAGCTGCCGTACGAAATCCGCAAGAAGCTCGTGCTGATCAAGTTCAACGAGATCGACACCAACAAGGACGGCATCATCGAGCGGCCTGAGCTGACGGCCTACTCGGTGAAGGAATTCCTGGAGACCGACACCAACAAGGATCGCTTCCTCGACCAGGAGGAGATCAAGAAGTTCCAGGAAGCCGAGGCTGCCAAGACGCAGGAGCTGATCAAGAAGATGCTGCCGCCGCCGGCGCCACCGCGGCCGGCACAGCCGCAGCAGCGTGCACCGGCGCCGGCGCCCTCCGCCCCAGCGCCGGGATTGCCGCAGCAGACGCGATAAGCGTACAGGCACGCTGTCATCCCGAGCGCAGCGAGGGACCTTTCCTGTTGCCGTAGAGGTCCCTCGCTACCCTCGGGATGACAGCGTGCCTGTATGCTTACCGCGTCCCCTGCGGCAATCCGGTCGGTGGGCCCGACGGCGCCGGCGCCGGTGCGCGCTGCTGCGGCTGTGTCGGCCGCGGAGGCG
>JAEZHS010000197.1 GCA_023436825.1 Pseudomonadota bacterium
CACTTTCGGTGTCGCCTATCGTCCCCGCAACATCCGCCAGCCGTTCTGCAGGTGGCGCACCGGCCCCCAGACATGGCGCGTGCGCATCATGTGCCAGCGTTGCGGCTCGTTGTCGGGGCCGGCGATCGGGCCGGCATCGTCGACGAAGTCGGTGATGCCGACGGCATCGGTGTCCCACGGTCCCGTGGTCTTGAAGATCGTCGTCTTGGCGCCGTAGCCGGTGAGCGATCGGCTCATGCCCGACGCCATGAAGTCCATGTAGCGCGGCAGGCTCTCCGGCCGGCAGAGATAACCCTTGTTGAAGCCGACCGCGAGCAGGCGGAAATGGAACGGGTTCTTCTCGAGATAGCGGATCACCTCGGTCGTGTTGGCCGGGTAGCGCGGCGAGAAGAAGTCGTCGATCACCACGACGCCGTCGTTGTTGACGATGCGGTTGGCGAGCTCGAGCTCGCGATAGACGGCGGTGCCGGTGTGCTCGCCGTCGATGTGGAACCAGCGCACGGTCTGGTGCATGGCCTGCAGGTCGAGCTTGGCCGGCAGGTCGGCCGACGGTCCCGACAGTGGCACGATGTTGACCGGCTCGGCGCCGACCGAACGGATGGCGCGCTCGACCGCCGGCTGGTCGAGTCGGAGGTCGCACAAATAGAGTTTCTCGCCCCCCTTGCGATAGGAGGCGAGCACCGACGCCGAGCGGCCGCGCCATACGCCGATCTCGAACAGGTCGCCCGTGATGCGGGCCTGCTGGTCGAGCAGGGCGCGCCAGACGCAGTAGGACTGGAACATGAACCAGCCCGGAATGGCGTCGATCTTTTCCCAACTGAGCATCGTGGATCCTTGCATTGAAGGTCTTGCTAACAGCGCTCTTTCGACGCTGCAAGGCCGCCAGCGCTTGCACCGGCGGCGGGCCTCGGGTAGAGGCCGAACGCGTGCAAATGCCAACAGCAACAGTCGCTTACCGCACGACGATCGGCCTGATCTGGGGCCTGGCTCTGTGGCATAGCTGGGAAAGCCGCGGCCTTTTCGTCGACGGCTCCGCCTTCCTCGTCCAGATCGCGCGGCGGGAGTGGTTCTTCGACTTCTACGCTCCGCGCCTCTACGCCATGGTCGTCGGCCAAGCGCCGATCATGACCGCCATCTTCTTCGGCATCACCGACCTGCATCTGCTTGCACGCCTGCTGTCGATCGGCCTGTTCGCCCTGCCGACCACGCTCTACACGCTTGCCCTGGTGCGGGTGAAGGACGATCCGGTGCTGCTCGCCGCGGTGATCGGCGCCATCGGCTTGGTGTTCATGACCACCTCCTTCTTCATCGTCGGCGAATACAACACCGCCTATGCGATCGCCATCGTCGTCGCCGTCCGGCTGGTGACGGCCGAGCGGCTCACCGTGCTCGACGGCCTGTTCCTCGCCGTGATCAGCATGCTTGCGGCGCGGACCTACGAGGCGATGATCTATCTCGGGCCGCTGCTGTCGGTGATGGTCGTGCACACGGTGTGGCGCATGCCGCAGCGCCGCTGGCTGCCGACCACGCTCTACCTTCTTTCCATCGTCGGCTTCATCGGCGGCATGGCCATCGCCATCCGCTCCCTGATGAAGCCGTGGTCTGCTGAACACCTCGACGAGACGATCGAGACCGCCAGCAACTTCTGGCAGAACCTGCAGTTCGACCTGGCGCTGGCCGCCGCCCTGGTGGTCGTCGTCTGGGGCCTCATCCGGCCGCGCGACCTTCTGGGCGGCAAGCCCTATCGCTGGGCCGGCGTCCTGCTGGTGATCCTGGCGTTGTCGCCCCTGCTGGCGCTCAGCGACACGCTGGTCCGGCCGCTCGCCAAGTCGCAGTACGTGGCGCGCCAGGCCGCCGGCCTGGTGATCGTCGCCATCGTGCTGTTCATCTGGTTCTACGGCTCCCTGCTCGGCGACAAGCTCGCGGTCTTCGCCACGGTGCGCACGCCCGAGGCGGCGCGCCGGTTCCTCGCCTTCGCCGTCGTGGTCGTGGTGGCGATCCTGCCGTCCGACATCTACCTGACGCGGAACTGGTCGTCGTACCTCGACGTCATTCGAGCCGAGGTGGTCGCCAAGGATGGCGTGATCGCCTTCGAGGATTCGCCGCTCGCGCGCCATCCCTACGACCTGCTGGTCGAGGCGTGGATCCTGCCCAGCCAGAGCCTCGCGCTCCGGGCCAGGCGCGGCGACGGCATCATCGCGCCACCCAAGGATTTCAAGGCCTGGCAACCGTTTCCGCCGGCGGACCCCTACCCGCTCGGCAAGTACACGTGGCGTGACTAGCGCGCCCGCCGCGCCGCCGCCGGCCGCCTACCGCAGCGTGGTCCTGTTGCTGTGGGCGCTGGCGATCAATGCCACGATCGCCAGCCGCGGCCTGTTCTGGGACGGCTCGCCCTTCATGGCGAACATCCTCGACCTCGGACAGGTCCACGACTTCTACACCGCCCGCGCCCATGTCGACTGGGTGACGCAGCTGCCGCTGCTGCTGCTGAGCGAACTCGGCGTGCGCGACACGAGACTGCTGGCGATGGTGTATTCGGCGGCGCTGTTCGGCCTGCCGACCGGTCTCTATCATGCGGCGCTCGCGCGCGTGAGGCACGATGCCGTGCTGCTCGGCATCGTCATCGCCGTGGTCGCCGCGGTCTATCTGCCGACCTGCTTCTTCATCATCGGCGAGTACAACACCACCTACGCCGCCGTGGCCCTCGCCATGGCGGTCGCGCTGACCCCGGGGCCGCGGCGTCTCGGCGACGCGGTGCTGCTCTGCCTGCTCGGCCTTTTGTGCGTGCGGTCCTACGAGACGATGATCTATCTCGGCCCACTCCTGGCCGCCGCTCTCGTCTGGTCGATGCGCAAGGACGACGACCCGTGGACGCGGCTCCTCGTGGCGGTCGCCGCGGTGGCGTTCATCGCGGCCGCCGTCGTCGGTCTCGTCGCCATCGTCGACTACTGGAACCATCCGCACTTCCAGAAGGTGCGGGCGATGACGTTCGACTTCTGGCAGAACCTGCAGTTCGTCATCCCGCTGATCGGGCTTGTGCTCTCCGCGGCGATCGCCCTGCTGCGGCCGAAGTGGCTGCACGGCAGCGGACCGTCGCTGATCATCGCCGTCGCCGCCACCGCCCTCGCACTGTCGCCGTGGTACCGGCTGGTGCACGAACATTCGATCCTCTATCCACCGGCGCACTATCTCGCGCGCCAGGCGGTGGGCGTGGTGCTGGCGGTGCTGCTGGTCTGCATGTGGCTGCACGTCGCCTGGCGGCAACGGCCGCCCGAGGTCTTCACCATCCTGCGCCTACCCGCGGTATCGCGCCGCCTGGTGCTGGCCATGACGGCGCTACTGCTGGCCGCCGCCGTGCCCGACGTGGTGCTGACCGGCCTGTGGTCGGATTACCTTGGGCGCATGCGCACCCTGGTCGACACCCGTGAAGGCGCCATCCGCGCGCGCGACCTGCCGCTGCTCGATTGGCCCGACAAGCTCTTCGCCCAGGACTGGTCGCTGCCCGCGATGAGCGCGCTGGTCAGCCGCACGCCCGGCCACGCCTACGTGCTGGCCGACAAGGACTACCTCAGCAACCCGCCGTTCGATCCCGCGTGCGGGACGCTGCCGCACCTGCAGGGGTATGGCTGGGGAAAGTGAGCGGAGCGCGGACCTCCAGGTCCGGAAGAGCATGAGCGGACCTGGAG
>JAEZHS010000555.1 GCA_023436825.1 Pseudomonadota bacterium
GCCTCGTGCCCGGCCCTGCCGTCATCGCCGAGGACGAGACGACCACCATCGTCCCGAAAAGCTTCGCCGCGAGGATCAACCCGATCGGCGCCATCCTGATGGAGAAGGTGCAGCCATGAGCTTCAACGATCCGCTTTCGCCCATTCGCCTGCAGCTGATGTGGGACCGCCTGATCGCGGTCGTCGAGGAGCAGGCGCTGGCCCTGATCCGCACTGGCTTCTCGACGTCGACGCGCGAGGCCGGCGATCTCTCCGCCGGCGTGTTCGACCTCAAGGGCGACATGCTGGCCCAGGCCGTTACCGGAACCCCGGGTCACATCAACTCGATGGCTCGCGCCGTGCGCCACTTTTTGGCGAAGTTCCCGGCCCACACCATGAAGGAAGGCGACATCTTCCTGACCAACGACCCGTGGAAGGGCACCGGCCATCTGCACGACTTCACCTTTGTCACCCCGACCTTCCGGCGCGGCAAGATGGTGGCGATGTTCGCCTCGACCTGCCACGTCGTCGACATAGGCGGCCGCGGCATGACCACCGACGCGCGCCAGGTCTACGAGGAAGGCCTCTACATCCCGCTGATGCGCTTCGCGCACGAGGGCAAGGTCGACGAGACCCTGGTCGAGATCGTGAGCGCCAACGTGCGCGAACCGATTCAGGTGGTCGGCGACCTCTACTCGCTGGCGACCTGCAACGAGATCGGCTGCCGCCGCCTGATCGAGATGATGGACGAGTTCGCCATCGACGACCTCGATCGCCTGGGCAGCCACATCCTGGAGAAGTCCAAGCAGGCCTCGCTCGAGTTGATCCGCAAGATCAAGCCCGGCACCTACAAGTATTCCATGCGCGTCGACGGCGCCGACAAGCCGATCGACCTCGTCGCCACCATGACGATCGGCGAGACCGGCATCGATGTCGACTTCGCCGGCACCTCGGGCGTGTCGGCCTTCGGCATCAATGTGCCGGTCTGCTACACCGAGGCCTATGCCTCGTTCGGCGTGAAGTGCATCGTGGCGCCCAAGGTGCCGAACAACGAGGGCTCGCTGTCGGTGATCCGCGTCACCGCGCCGCCGGATTCGATCCTCAATGCCCAGAAGCCCGCGCCGGTCGCGGCGCGCCACGTCACAGGCCAGATGCTGCCCGACGTGATGTTCGGCTGCCTGCACCAGGCGCTGGGCGGCCAGGTGCCGGCCGAGGGCACGTCGTGCCTGTGGAACCTGTTCGCGCTCGGCGGGCCGGGCTCGACCGGCGGCGAT
Source organism: Pseudomonadota bacterium (assembly GCA_023436825.1). Next base: position 1,253 of record JAEZHS010000555.1, read on the forward strand.
CCGTCCGAGACCGTGCACGCCAAGCCGTTCAGCGTCATGAGCTTCCATGCCGGCGGCACCGGCGCGCGGCCGGGCGCCGACGGGCTGTCGGCCACGGCCTTCCCGAGCGGCGTCAAGAACGTGCCGATCGAGGTCAACGAGGCGGTGTCGCCGATCGTCGTGTGGCGCAAGGAGTACCGCCAGGATTCCGGCGGCGCCGGCGAGTTCCGCGGCGGGCTGGGCCAGATCATGGAGGTTGGCACGCTCGACAAGGCGCCGTTCGCCCTCAGCGCCTATTACGACCGCATCAACCATCCGGCGCGCGGCCGCGAAGGCGGATTGAACGGCAAGGCAGGCTCGCTGACCTTGGCGTCGGGCAAGGTGCTGCGCGGCAAGGGACTGCAGGAAGTGCCATCGAAGGACCGCGTGATCATCGCCATGCCGGGCGGCGGCGGTCTCGGCAATCCGCGCAAGCGTCCGGCCGCCGTCGTGGCCGAGGACGTGCGCCAGGGCTTCATTTCGAGCGAAGCGGCACGCCGCGACTACGGTGTAGCAGTGAATGACGACGGCACGGTCGACGAAACCGAAACCGCCAAGCTCCGCGCCGTCGCGGCCGAGTAGAGGGAGACAAGAGATGCGCGTGAGTGCCGGCCTGCCGACCGGGATGGAAGGCTTGACCTACCCCATCCCGTTCTCCGATCCTGAGAACGTCATCAAGATCGCCCAGGCGGCCGAGAAGTTCGGCTACGATTCCGTGTGGGGCAACGACCACATGACGACCCAGAACTACGTGCGCGCCGAGTTCCCGGTGCCGCCGCGCTTCTGGGAGCCGCTGATCACCTACGCTTTCGTGCTGTCGGAGACCAAGACCATCAAGGTCGGCACCGGCGTGCTGGTGCTGCCGATGCGCCACGACATCGTGGTGACCGCCAAGCAGATCGCGACCCTAGACCATTTCGGCAAGGGCCGCCTGGAAGTGGGCGTCGGCATCGGCGCTTATCGCGAGGAGTTCAAGGCGCTGCAGCCCGACGCGAAGATGGACCGCGGCGACATCGTCGACGAGGGTCTGCAGGCGCTGAACCTGCTGTTCAAGGAGCGCGTCGCGAGCTTCGACGGCAAGTACTACAAATTCCGCGACGTCGAGCTCTATCCCAAGCCGTTGCAGAAGCGCATCCCGATCTATGTCGGCGGCAACAATCCCAACAACATCAGCCGCACCGTGAAGTGGGCCGACGGCTGGCTGCCAGCCGGCATGCATGTCGATCGCCTGCGCGCCGCTGTGAAGACCCTGCACGAGGAGGCCGAGAAGGCCGGCCGCAACCCCAGGACCATCGAAGTCTGCCCGCAATTCATCGTGCATATCGGCAAGACCAAACAGGCCGCGATCGAGAGCTTCCGCAAGAGTCAGATGAACAAGCATCTGATCTCGCTCGCCAAATCGACGCTCAAGGGCCAGGGTGCGGCGACGCATGAGGAGATCAATCTGATCGGCACGCCGGCCGAGATCGTCGACAAGGCCAATGCCTTCCGCGAGGCCGGCGTCACGCACCTGCTGGGCCTGTATTTCGCTGCAAATACCGTCCAGGAGCTGATCGACCAGATGCAGGCCTTCGGCGAAGAGGTCATGCCCAAGGTAAAATAGCCGAGTCCCGCGGCAACACTGAGCTGCGGGCACCCTTCATATGTCCTCTGCCTTCCTGCAGCGGCTCGGCCGGGCGGACGCAAGCGCGCAATGCGCAAAACGGGCTGGTAGCGCTACCATCCTTCTGCCAGCCTCCGGCTGCGACACGAGAATCGCGCGGATGGAGGAAACGATGAAGGTGCTGACGGCGGCCCAAGTCGAGAGCTACCGGCACAATGGCTATCTGTTCCCGTTTGCCGCCCTCAGCGAGGCGGAACGGGCCGCCTGCCTTGCCGGCCTCGAGCGCTATGAGCGCTGGCTGGGCTCGCCGGTGCCCGAGGCCGACATCAAATGGCGCACGCAGCCGCAGGCGCTGCTGCCCTGGTATGCCGACCTGGTGCGCAATCCACGCATTCTCGACGTGGTCGAGGACCTCATCGGCCCGGATATCCTGATCTGGACCGCGACCTTCTTCATCAAGGAGGCGCACTCGCCGAGCTTCGCCGCCTGGCACCAGGACTCGACCTATTTCGGGCTGGCCCCCTATGAGCAGGTCACGGCCTGGGTCGCGCTCACGGACGCCAGCGAGGAGGCCGGGTGCATGGAGGTGCTCTCAGCCGGCGGCAAGCCACGGCAGATGCACCATGCGGCGCTGCGCTTGAAGGACAGCATCAATCGTACCGGCCAGACCATCATCGAGCCGCTCGACGAAAGCGGCGCCACGATGATGCAGCTCCCCGCCGGCTCCTTCTCGCTGCACCACACGCTTTGCGTCCATCGCTCGGCGCCGAACCGCGCCGCCCATCGGCGGGTCGGCATGGGCATCAATTACATTCCGGCGCACGTGCGGCCTACGGGATCGACGCGCATGGCGGCGATGCTGGTCCGCGGTACCGACAGATGGGGTCACTTCGACCTCTACGACCCGCCCGGGGTCGAGTTCGACACCGAGACGCACGGCCCGGTCTACGAGCGCTATGCTGCCAACTACCGCGAACAGGTGAAGCGCCACGAAGAGCAGTTCGCGCCGCAGTCAGCCTGACATGAATGAAAATCAGGGAGGAAGGAAATGAAGCAGATCACACGGCGCACTGCGCTGCTTTCAGCGGCGGGCACATCCGTGGTAGCCGGGCACGCGAGCGCGCAGCAGGATTACCCCAACAAGCCCATTCGCCTCATCGTTCCCTATGCGGCTGGTGGCGGCGCCGACGCCGTGGCGCGCATCCTGGGGCAGCATGTCGGCACCGCGCTGGGCCAGTCCGTCGTCGTCGAGAATCGCGGCGGCGCGGGCTCGATCATCGGCACCGAGATGGTGGCCAAGGCGCCGCCCGATGGTTACCTACTGCTGCTCGGCCAGTCCGGGCCGATCTCGATCAATCCGGCCGTCTACAAGAGCCTGCCCTACGATCCGGCCAAGGACCTGGCGCCGATCACCATGACCAACTCCTATCCCTACGTGCTGGTGGTCAACGGCAAGCTGCCGGTCGGGTCGCTCAAGGAATTCATCGAGCTCGGCAAGAGCAAGCCCGGCTCGATGAACTACGGCACGACCGGCGTCGGCGCCGCCAACCATCTCATGAGCGAGCTGTTCTGCGCCAAGACCGGCGTGAAGATGACGCACATCCCCTATCGCGGCACGGCGCTGGCCGTCGCCGACACAGTGGCGGGCAACGTCACCCTGGTGTTCAGCGATCCGGTAAGCGCCCTGCCGCATGTCAACTCGGGCACGCTGAAGGCGCTGGCCGTGACCAGCCCGCAACGCTCGCCGGTGTTCCCGACAGTGCCGACCACGAAGGAAAGCGGCTATCCGGACCTCGAAGCCGTCGCCTGGCACGGCATCTTCGCCCCGGCCCGCACGCCGCAGCCGATCATCGATCGGCTGAACAGCGAGCTGGTCAAGGCGCTGCAGATCGCCGAGGTCAAGGACGTCCTCAGCAAGCAGGCGATGTCGCCGGTCGGTGACACGCCGCAGCAATTCGCGGCCTTCCTCAAGAAGGATCTCGCGACCTGGAAGGAAGTGGCCGCAGTCGCGAATGTGAGCGTGGAGTAGTTTCTTCCCGCTTCGCGGGCGCCTCAGAGCGCCACCTTCGCAAACCATTCCACCTGGTCCTCGAACTCGGCCATGCTGTCGGCCGGGATCATGAGAGCGCAGGCGTGGTCAACGCCGATCTTCCGGAGGCCGTCGATCTTCTCGAGGATCAGGTCGGGCGAGCCGACCAGGTTGGCCACCACCTGCTTGGTGAGGTCGCGGCCGGTATAGGCGAGCGACTTGCGATGGGCGACCAGGCCTGACTCCATGTAGCGGCGCTCGGCCTCTTCCGCCGTCTTGGCGATGGTCAGCGAGAATTGCGGCGCGATCTCGATCTCCGCTGGATCGCGGCCGAGCTCGGCGGCGCGCGCCTTAAGCTTCCTGATGCGCTCCTCGAGCTCGGGCCACGGGCGCCAGCCGGACAGCCAACCCGTGGCGATGCGCGCCGCACGCTCGACGGTCTCCATGTTGTGGCCGCCGACCCACAGGGCGAACGGGTCGGCCCGGGGCTTGGGATACATCTCGACGTCGCGCACGGCGTAGTACTTGCCTTCGTGCGTGACCCGCCGCTCGGTGAACAGGCGGCGCATCAGCTCCAGCCCTTCGTCCATCATCTCGCCACGCCGCGCCGTGGGCGCCAGCCGCGGCGCCCAGGCCGCGAACTCCTCGCGATAGGCGCCGACGCCCAGCGCCAACACCAGGCGACCGTTCGACAGCTGGTCGATGGTCGCAGCCTGCTTGGCCAGCCAGAAGGGATCGCGCATCGGCAGCACCGCCAATGCCGTGCCGACACGGATGCGCGTGGTGGCCGCCGCGCAAAACGACAGCACCGACAGGACCTCGTAAAAGTTCGGCGCCTTGTCGGGGAACAGCTCGCGCACATAGTGCTGGCTGGTGATGTGGTCGTTGCCCCACACCGAATCGTAACCCAGCTTCTCGCAGAGCTGGGCCATGCGCACGAAATCGCCGGGCTCGACGAAAGGGATCGGATACATGACCCCTTCGAAGCCGGTCGGCAGGCTGATGCTGAACTTCATTCTATCTCCGAACCGCCGCAAGGGCGGCTGCGATCGAGGGAGCATCATCCATGCCACCGATCACGACCTCGTCGAGACCGATGGCGCGATACTCTTCCAGCTTGGCGCGCACCTGGTCGGGTGTGCCGCAGGCAGCGTGTCGGCGCACCACGTCGTCGCTCACCAGGCGGTCGACCTCGGCCCAGTTCTCCGCGGAATAAGCGGCGGCGAGAGCGGCCTGATCGAGCCTGGCGCCCGACAAACGGATGTTCTCGGCATGATGGGCACCGCGCAGCACGAAGCCGATTGGCCGGCGGATCGGATCGATGCCTTCCTTCTCGGTGGCCCCGAGCTTCGTGTAGACGATGCCGACCTTCTTGAAGGCGGGGCTGGGACTCGCCGCTTCGGCAAGGCAGGCTTTCACGAAGGGCGGCGAGGTCGCGGCCGAGATCAGCACGCCGTCGCTCCCGCGCCCGGCAAGCTTCAGCATGCGCGAGCGCGAAGCCGCGATAACGATCGGCACCTTACGTCCGCCATTGGCCAGGCGCCGGCCGGCTACATGGAACACCTGCCCCTGGAAATCGGCCATCTCGCCGTCGAGCAGCGCACGGCAAGTCTTCACTGACTCGTCGATGGTGACCAGCGGCTTGGTCGCCTCCAGTCCCGCCGCCTTGAGATCGGCGGGCGCGCCGGCGCCGAGGCACAGGATGACGCGGCCGGGATACATCTCCTCGAGCGTCGCCGCCGCCATGGCGATGAACACCGGATGCACCGAGTAGGGGCTCATCGCCATCAGGGCGACCTTGATACGTCTCGTGGCGCCCAGCGCCAGCGCCGCCATGGTGATGGGATCGCGCAGAAAGAGATGACAGGCGATCCACAAGGTCGAGGCAGCACCCTCTTCCGCCGCCTTGGCCTGCGTCGGAATGTCGACGACCGGCGCGCGGCCGTCCATGGAGATGCCGTACTCAGCCATGTGCGAATCCGTAAGCGCTCTTGAGGGCGGCCATCAGCTCGGGCAACCCGCCGTTCACCAGCGGAGGCTCAGGCAGCGCCGACTCGATCGGTCCTGGATCTTTCAGACCGCTCGCCGTCAGCAAAGCGACGCAACGTTCGTGAGGGGCGATGGTGCCGTCGGCGCGCAAGCGCTCGATGGCGGCAAAGGGCGCCACCGACGACGCCTCGGGCCAGATGCCTTCCTTGGCCGCCAGCGTCACCACCCAGCGCCGCAAGTCGTCGTCGCCGATGGAAACGGCGGCACCACGCGAGCGGCGCAGCACTTCCAGGCCCTGTACTGTGGCCTGCGCCGCCCCGATCGACGTCGCGATCGAAGGTGCATTGCGCGGCACCTCGGGCGGCATGGCATCGCCGCTCGCCATGGCAGCCGTGAGGGAGCCTGAGACTTCAGCGGCGACGAAACGCGGCGTGCGATCGATCCAACCGAGTGCCTTCAGGTCCTCGAAGCCCTTCCACATGCCATAGAGCGCATCGCCGTAGCACACCGGCAGCACGCACCAGTCGGGCGGCGCCCAGTCGAAGGCCTCGGCTATCTCGTAGGCGATCGTCTTGTAGCCTTCCATGCCGTACGGATTGCTGCCGACCACGGGACCGAAGAACGGCGAGGTCGGATACCAGCCGAACTCGCGCACGCCGAGCGACTGCAGGCGCCAGCGGTCGGCCTTGTCGGTCACCTTCACCACCATGGCGCCATAGGCGCGCATCTGCAGCACCAGCGGGCCGGCCGAGCCCACGAAGGTGAACACGACGCACGGCAGGCCTGCCTTGGCCGCGTAGGCGGCGGCCGCTGCCCCGGCATTGCCCGATGAGCTGGAGGCGATGACCTTGGCACCGAAGCGTTTCGCCATGGTGAGGGCGCCCGAGGCCAGACGGTCCTTGAACGACCACGTCGGATTGCGCGACTCGTCCTTGATCCAGACATCGCCGAGGCCGAGGTTCGGCGCTTCGAGCAGCGGGGTATCGCCCTCGCCGAGACTGACCGCGTCGCCGGCACTTGCCGGCAGGAAGGCATCCCAGCGCCACATCGATCGCGGCCGGCGCTGCGTGTCGTTGCGGCCGAGCCCTGTTCCGGGCTGCGTGTCGTAGGCAACGGTGAGATTGGCGGGAGCGCGGGCTGTTCGGCAGGCCGGGCAATCGTCGGCGAAACGATCGACCGCATATTGGGCGCTGCACCGAACACAGACCAGCGCACTGGGGGAAGGCATTTCACACCTTACCGAGTTTCCGGTGGTGCCTCCAATCCGGCAGTGCCAAGGTGCGGCAAAATTCGACAGGAGATTTGCGATGGCACTGGGTCGTCTCGGAGTCTGGTACTCGACCGACAAGCTGAATGGCTCGCAGCTCGGCGATTTCGTGAAGGCCGTCGAAGGCAACGGGTATTCAGCATTATGGTATCCCGAATCGCGCGGCTACGAATCGATGTCGCTGGCTGGCTATCTGTTGAGCAAATCAAGCAAGCTCACGATCGGCAGCTCGATCGCAAACATCTATGCTCGCGATTCCTACACAGCCAAAAGAGCCCTGATTTCATTGAACGACTGGTACGGTGGGCGTTTCATCCTGGGCCTGGGCGTCAGCCATATTCCCATGGTCGAGGGCCTGCGCGGCCATCGTTACGACAAGCCCATCCCGGCGATGCGGGCCTATCTCGACGGCATCAACAACGATGTACCGGCCGGCGAGGAGCTGCCCGTCGTGGTCGCGGCGCTTGGCCCGAAGATGCTGGCGCTCAGCGCCGAGAAATCGCGCGGCGCCGTTCCGTATAACGTAACGCCGCGGCACACCAAGCAGGCAGCGGCGGTCCTGGGGCCGAACAAGATACTCGCCGTCGAGCAGAAGGTGACGATCGAGACAGATTCCAACCGCGCGCGCACGCTCGGCCGCAAGGAGCTGGCGCGCTACATGGTGCTGCCCAACTACCGAAACAACTGGCTGCGCGAGGGCTTCACCGAAGCCGACCTCGCCAACGGCGGCAGCGACCGCTTCATCGACGCGATGTGCCTGTGGGGCGACGCGGAGACCGTCAAGAAGGGCCTGCGTGCCCACTTCGAGGCGGGCGCCACGCATGTCTGCCTGCAGCCTGTGCACGCCGACGGCGACTTCGCCGCGCGCGATCGCATGCTGGCGGCGTTGGCGGATACCTGAGAGGAACACGACGATGGATTTCGGCATCGCGCTGCCCACGGCGGCAGACTCGTGGCAGGTCACCAAGGAAGCCGAGGAACTCGGCTTCACCCATGCCTGGTTCTACGACACCCAGATGCTGAGCGCCGACTGCTTCGTCGCCATGGGTGCCGCGGCGGTGAACACCAGGCGCATCAGGCTGGGCACCGGCGTGCTGGTGCCGTCGAACCGCATCGCGCCTGTGGCGGCCAATGCGCTCGCCACGCTGAACCAACTCGCCCCCGGCCGCATCGACTTCGGCGTCGGCACCGGCTTCACGGCGCGGCGCGCCATGGGCTTCGGCGCCATCAAGGTGAAGGACATGGAGACCTACATCCACCAGGTCTATGGCCTGCTGCGCCGCGAGACCGTCGAGTTCGAGATGGAGGGGCAGAAGAAGAAGATCCGCTTCCTCAATCCCGAGCTGCCCTTGTTCAACACCAAGGACCCGATCGCGCTGCACCTGTCGGCCTTCGGGCCGCGCACCAGAGCGCTGACGGCCAAGCTCAAGGCGGGCTGGATCGACTTCGTCGGCAAGATCGAGAACGGCATCAAGGAAGTCGAGGCGATGCGCGAGGCCTGGACCAAGGCCGGTCACGCCGCTGGCGATCTGCAGGCCACCGCCTTTGCGCTGGGCTGCGTGCTGAAGGACGGCGAACCCGCCGATTCGCCGCGCGCCGTGGCGCAGGCCGGCCCGCGCGCCGCCGTGATGCTGCATCGCGCCGCCGATGAAGCGCTTGCCGGATTGGCACCGGGCGTGGCCATGCTGTCGACGCCGGAGATCAAGGCCTACATCGAGATGGCGCGCGGTTTCGAACCCAAGGATGCGCCCTACCTCGAGAACCATCGCGGGCATCTGATGTTCGTGAAGGAAGAGGAGAAGAAGCTCGTCACCGCCGACCTGATCGCCAACACGTCGTTCACGGCAAGCGAGGCGGAGATCAAGAAGCGCATCGAGGCGCTGCGCGGTGCAGGCTACAGCCAGTTCACCATCCAGCTCGTGCCGGGCCAGGAATCGGCGCTGGCTGACTGGGCACGCATCCGAAAGGCATTCGCTTAGGCCTTAAAGACTCAAATTGAACGCAATCGAAATGCGTTCGGCGGTGCCGTGATAGGGCCGTACCTGGTGGATCATCCAGGACGGAAACATCACCAGCCGGCCGGCCTTGGGCCGGATGCGCTCGGTGGCGCCTCCCGTGAGACCACCCGGCATGGCGTAGCCGAGATGTGGCGCGTTCATCGCCGGCAAGGGGCCGCGCGGGTCCATGAACTCGAGCTCGCCACCCAGGGACGGATCGGCATCGATGCCGCCGTCGTCGACGTAATAGACGCCCGACCAGAAGGCGCCCGGGTGGGAGTGGAATTCGTTGCCGTGGCCGCTGCGATTGACGTTCGCCCACATGTTGCCGTGCCAGGTCACGGCAAAAAATCCCGGATGCGGCCCGCTGCCGGTGGCGCCCTTGCGATCCGTCGTCACGCGGTTGGCGACGTTGCGGCCGATGGCCAGCAGCTTGATCGCTGGCGCGCCGCCCCAGCGGTCCATGTCCCAGCTCGACTGCCAGCCCCCGATATTGGAGTGCTGCGTGCTGGGATGATTCTTTTCGCGCTCACCGATGACACGGCGCAATTCGCTATTGAGCGTCGCCGCCTCAGGCACGTCGAAGGTAACGAGCGGGGTTGCGAACAGGGGAAGGATTTCGGGCGCAGCACTGCTCATCCGCCGGCAACGTGTGCAGTTGCACTTCTAACTGCACTCGATTTTTCGGCAGTGCACCTATGCGCGTTCGGCGACTTCAACTTTTCGAGAGAGCGGCGAGAACAACAGCACACCGAGTGAAGTCATCACGCCTCCGCGTAGGGCCGGATGACCATATCGCCGAAGCGGGCCAGGCTCTCTTCGAGGTTCGGCATGAAGGGACCGACGGGGAGGACGATGCGGTCGACGCCGCGGCGCTTGCGCTCCTCGATGGCGGCCCCCGGCTCGACGGTCGAGCTGGGCAGCAGGTCGGGGCAGCCTGCAATCATCTCGATGGCTGCAGGATCGCGACCGGCGTCGGCCGCGGCGCGTCGCGCTACCTCGAACAGCGGAAAGGTATCGACTTGTGCGCCGACCGATGGGAAGAAGCCGTCGCCCAAGCGGCCGGCACGGCGGGCGGCGGCTTCGGAGTGGCCGCCGACGACGATGGGAACGCGGCCGACCGGCTTGGGATTGCAGCTCACCTCCTTGAACCTCACGAACTCGCCCGAGAAAGTTGCACCGTCCTCGGCCCACAGCGCCTTCATGGCAGCGACATATTCGTCGGCCCGCCGGCCGCGCCGTTCGAAGGGTACGCCCAGGGCCTGGAACTCCTCCTTCAGCCAGCCGACGCCGATCCCGAGCTCGAACCGCCCGCCGCTCATGTAGTCGAGGGTGGCGACCTGCTTGGCCAGAACCAGCGGGTCGCGCTGTGGCAGGATGACCACGCCGGTCAGGAAGCGCAGCCGCGTCGTCACGGCGGCGGCATAGGCGATCCAGATCAGGGGATCGGGAAAGGCGCCGCCGCGGCCGACCGGCAGGCGGCCGGTCGCCGAATAGGGATAGGTCGAGCTGTAGTTGTCGGGAAAGACCACATGGTCGACCGCCAGGACCGAATCGAAGCCGGCCGCCTCGGCAAGCTGCGCCAGCCGCGCCGCGCCGGCGAAATCGGGGAAGGTATTATTGCCGAAATGCAGGGCGAACTTCATGGCATCACCGTTCCCGTCACCAGCCGAGATCGTGGCGGATCCGCGCCGCCGTCTCGAGATGCCGGTCGTGATCGCCGGCAAAGCGCAGCACAAGGTGTGTAGCGCCGGCATCGGCGTAGGACTTTATCCACGCCGCCGCCTCGGCCGCCGGGCCGGCAAAGCTCTTCTGACGTTTGCGCGTCTCCAGGGGATCGACGCCGTAATATTCCTTCAGGTAGGCGTTGAGCTTGTCGTCGGCGCGCTGGGCGTTGTCGTCGATCGACAGCGTCATGTACATCGCCGCCGTGAGCTTGGAGGGATCGCGGCCTGCCGCTTTCGCCGCCGACACCACCTCCGCCCATTCCGGCGCATAGTCCTTGGCGAGCGGGCTGTTGGGGAACCAGCCGTCGTAGAGCTTGCCGGCGCGCTCGCGCGAAGCCGTGACCGCACCGGCGATCCAGATCGGCGGCCCGCCCGGCCGATGCGGCGTCGGCCCGAGCACGCTCTCCTTCACCGTCCAGCGGCCTTCCGCGCCGGGGCGGGGCCAGGTGACCGGCTTGCCGCCCCACAGCGCGCGGCAGAGCGCCAGGCCTTCGACCAGGCGGCCGACGCGCTTGTCGAACGGCACGCCCGCCGCGGCGAACTCGGCGCGCACATTGGGCACGTCGGGCGCGATCCCGACGCCCAGGATCACCCTCCCCTCGGCGATGCGATCGAGCGTAGCCACCTGCTGGGCCAGCACGACGGGATTTCGCAGGGCAGGCAGCAGCACCGCCGTGCCCAGCTCGGGCTTGCGGGTGCGGGCGGCGACAGCAGCCAGAAGCGTCAGCGGATCGTGCCGCGGCCGCGCCAGCAATGAATCGCCGACCCACAGGGAATCGTAGCCCAGCCCTTCCGCCTTCTCCGCCAATGCCAGCAACGATGCCGTCTCGTCACGGTGTTCCATGACGCGTTCCCGCGTCGGCAGCAGGTAGCCCACTCTCGGCATGGCGTTTCCTCTGGTCGATCTTTCATTGATATAGTTTGCGCGGTGGTTGGAGGAAACGGCAATGAAATTGGGCCTGTCGATCGGCTACTCGCGCGCGCATCTCGACATCCCGGTCAAGCTGATCCAGCGCGCCGAGGAGCTGGGCTACGATTCGGTGTGGACCGCCGAGGCCTACGGCTCGGACGCCGTGACGCCGCTCGCCTACCTGGCCGCGCTCACCAAGCGCATAAAGCTCGGCACCGGCATCATGCAGCTTGCCGCGCGCACGCCGGCCAATGCGGCGATGTCGGCCGCGACCGTCGATGCCATGGCGGGCGGCGGACGGTTCATCGCCGGGCTCGGCGTGTCGGGCCCGCAGATCGTCGAAGGCTGGTATGGCGAGCCCTGGGGCAAGCCCTACTACCGGATGAAGGATTACGTGGCGATCATGCGCAAGATTTTCAGGCGCGAGGGTCCGGTGAGCCACGACGGCAAGGAGTACACCCTGCCCTACACCGGACCGGGCGCGATGGGGATCGGCAAGCCGCTGAAGTCGATCCTGCACATGAACCCGGACATCCCGATCTATCTCGCCACCGGCAACGAATCGACGGTCAAGCTCACCGCCGAGATCGCCGACGGCTGGCTGCCAATGGGGTTCATGCCGGGCGCGATGGACGAATACCGGCCGTGGCTCGAGGAAGGATTCAGGCGCGCTGGCAACGGCAAGAGCATGAAGGACTTTGCCATCACCGCCTCGGTGCATGTCGAGGTCGAGAACGACGTGAAGGCGGCGCTGGCCAGGCTGAAGCCCGAGGTGGCGCTCTATGTCGGCGGCATGGGCCACAAGACCAAGAACTTCCACAACGACATCATGGTGCGCCGCGGCTTCGGCGACGCCGCCAAGCGCATCCAGGAACTGTATCTGGCGCATCGCAAGGACGAGGCGATCGCGGCGGTGCCTGACGAGTGGGTCGACATGAAGTCGCTGGTCGGCCCGCCCGCGCGCATCCGCGAGCGCTATCGCGCGTGGGAGGATTGCGGCGCCGACACGATCAGCGTCCGTTCGCGCCAGCCCGAGGCCATCGAGGTCATGGCGCAGGCCGCGCGCCTCAACTGAAGGAGTAAAGCCTATGAAAGTCGGGGTCTTCGCGACGTTCATGTCGCCCCAGGCGACGCCAAAGATGATCCAGGATTTCGGTCGGCGCGCCGAGAATGCCGGCCTCGACTCGATCTGGATGGGCGAGCACGTGGCGCTGTTCGACCGGAACACCTACGGCTATCCCGGCTCCAAGGACGGCCGCATCCCGGTGCCCGAAGGCGGCGGCATGCTCGATGTCACCGCGACCTTCGGCTTCCTCGCTGCGGCAACGACCAGGCTTCGGCTCGGCACGGGCGTCGCGCTGGTGCCGCAGCGCAACCCGATCTACACGGCCAAGGAGATGTGCACGCTGGACTGGCTCAGCGACGGGCGCATCGACTTCGGCATCGGCGTCGGCTGGAACAAGGAGGAGGTCGAGGCCTGCGGCTATCGCTGGGAGGATCGCGGCAAGCGCTGCGATGAGTTCCTGGAGGTGATGCGCCGGCTATGGACCGAGCCGGTGGTCGATTTCTCCGGCAAGTGGGTGAAGTTCGAGACCATGCGGCTCGATCCCAAGCCGATCCAGAAGCCGCACGTGCCGATCATCGTCGGCGGCTATGCCGATGCGGCCTTCGCCCGCGCCGTGAAGTTCGGCGCCGGCTGGTACGGCTTCAACCTCGATCCGGCCCGGACCAAGACGATGCTCGGCAAGCTCGATGCCGCCTTCGCCAAGGCCGGCCGCAAGCGCGATGCCAAGTACGAGATCATCATCACGCCGCCGATGAACATGGCGCCGGATCACGTGAAGCAATACGCCGATCTCGGCGTGCACCGCCTCATCCCGAACCTCGGCAGCCAGCGGCCCGACAAGATCGACCAGCGCTTGCCTGAGATCGAGAACGTCGTGAAGCTGGCGGCTTGATCTTCTTCTTCCGGACCGCGAGCCTCCGGCTCGCTCATGTTCATGAGG
>JAEZHS010000201.1 GCA_023436825.1 Pseudomonadota bacterium
AGGTCGGCCTGGCCGCGCGCGCCAACACGCCGGCTTCGGCGCTGAGCCACGGCGAGCAGCGCCAGCTCGAGATCGCCATGGCGCTGGCGGGCGATCCCAAGCTGCTGCTGCTCGACGAGCCGATGGCCGGCATGGGCGTCGAGGAATCGCAGCGCATGATCGGTTTCCTGCAGCGCCTGAAGCACCGTCGCGGCATGCTGCTGATCGAGCACGACATGGACGCCGTCTTCCAGCTCGCCGACCGCATCACCGTGCTGGTCTACGGCCGCGCCATCGCCTCGGGCACACCGGCCGAGATCCGCGCCAACGCCGAAGTGCGCCAGGCCTATCTCGGCGAGGGAGACGCCTGATGTTGCGCGTCCGCGACCTCGAAGCCTTTTATGGCGCCAGCCAGGCGCTGTTCGGCATGGAGCTCGGCATCGATGCCGGCGAGGTCGTGACCCTGATGGGCCGCAATGGCATGGGCAAGACCACGACGGTGAACACCATCATGGGCCTGCTGCCGGCGCGCCGCGGCACGATCGAGTTTTTAGGCCAGCGCGTCGAGCATCTGCCGTCCTTCCGCATCGCCCGGCTGGGATTGGGCCTGGTGCCCGAGGGCCGGCAGATCTTCCCCAACCTCTCGGTGCGCGAAAACCTTGTCGCGGCCGCGGCCAACCGGCTGGGCGCCGACGAGCCCTGGACCTTGGCCCGCACCTTCGACTTCCTGCCGCGGCTCGCCGAGCGCCAGCGCAACATGGGCAACCAGCTTTCCGGCGGCGAGCAGCAGATGCTGGCGATCGGCCGGGCGCTGATGACCAATCCGAAACTCCTGATCCTCGACGAGGCAACCGAAGGCCTTTCGCCGCTGCTGCGCCAGGAGATCTGGGCCTGCCTCGCGCGGCTGAAACGCGAGGGCCAGGCCATCCTGGTGATCGACAAGAACGTCGGCGCCCTGATCAAGCTGGCCGATCGCCATCACATCGTCGAGAAAGGCCGCGTCGTTTGGACCGGCACCTCCGACGCGCTGGCCCGCGACAGCGACCTGCAGCACAAGTATCTTGGGGTCTGACCTCGGGAGCCTGTCGATGCGCTTGTCCATTCTTGCTGCTGTCGTTGCGGTGGCCGCAACGCCCGCCTTCGGCCAAAACCAGAACAAGGGCCAGGTCAACGTCTACAACTGGTCCGACTATATCGCCCCAGACCAGCTGAAGGCGTTCGAGAAGGACACCGGCATCAAGGTCAACTACACGACCTACGATTCGAACGAGATCCTCGAAGCCAAATTGCGCGCCGGGCGCTCGGGCTACGACGTCGTCGTGCCGACGGCCTCGCCGTTCTTCGTGCGCCAGCTCGCCGCCGGCCTCTACAAGCCGCTCGACAAGGCCAAGCTGAAAAACCTGAAGAACCTCGACCCCGAGATCATGGCGGCGCTCGCCAGGTACGATCCGGGCAATGGCCACGCGATTCCCTGGATGTGGGGCACCACGGGCATCGGCTACAACGTCGACGCCATCAAGAAGCGCATGGCCGATGCGCCGGTCGATTCGCTGAAGATGATCTTCGATCCTGCCGTCGTCTCGAAGTTCGCCGACTGTGGCGTCATGGTCCTGGACAGCGCCACCGACGTCTTCCCGGCGGCGCTGAAGTATCTCGGGCTCGATCCCGATTCCAAGAAGCCCGAGGACGTCGCCAAGGCCGCCGATGTCGTGAAGGCGGTGCGACCATACATCCGCAAATTCCATTCCTCGGAGTACATCAATGCGCTCGCCGGCGGCGACATCTGCCTCGCCCTCGGCTACTCGGGAGACATCTTCCAGGCGCGCGACCGCGGCGCCAAGGCCAAGGACAAGCAGACCATCGCCTACGCCATCCCGCGCGAGGGCTCGTTGCTGTGGATCGACGTCGCCGCCATCCCCAAGGACGCGCCCAACGCCGACAACGCGCTCGGCTTCCTCGACTTCCTGCTCGAGCCCAAGGTCGCCGCCGCTTCGAGCGAGCTCACGGGCTATGCCAACGCCAACGTTCCGGCGACGGCGCTGCTGCCCAAGGACATCGCGGGCAACCCATTGATCTATCCGCCGGCCGACGTGCGCGCCAAGTTCTATACCATCACCGCCGGCAACGCCGAGCAGACGCGCGATCGTACGCGTCTGTGGACCATGGTGAAGACAGGTCGATGAATTGAGCGCAGAGTCCATCGTCTCCATAGAGGGCGTCAGCAAGCGCTTCGGTTCGGTCGCCGCCTGCGATGGAGTCGATCTCGATATCCGGCGCGGCGAGCTGTTCGCCCTTCTGGGCGGCTCGGGCTGCGGCAAGACCACCCTGCTGCGCATGATCGCAGGCTTCGAGACGCCCGATAGGGGCCGCATTCTGATCGACGGCCAGGATGTGACCGGCGTGCCGCCGCATCGCCGGCCGGTCAACATGATGTTCCAGTCCTACGCCCTCTTCCCGCATATGGATGTGGCGACGAACGTGGGCTATGGGCTGCGCCGTGAGGGCCTGCCGGCGGGCGAGATCGCGCGGCGCGTCGCCGAGGCGCTGGACAAGGTGCGGCTCGCCGACCACGGCAAGCGCCGGCCGTCGCAGCTCTCGGGCGGCCAGCGCCAGCGCGTGGCGCTCGCCCGCGCGCTGATCAAGCGGCCCAAGCTGCTGCTGCTCGACGAGCCCTTGGCGGCGCTCGACCGCAAGCTGCGCGAGGGCACGCGGTTCGAACTGGTGCGCCTGCAGGAGCAGCTCGGGCTCACCTTCGTCATGGTGACCCACGACCAGGGCGAGGCGATGTCGATGGCGAGCCGTCTCGCCGTCATGGACAAGGGCCGCATCGTGCAGACCGGCGATCCGCACGAGATCTACGAGCATCCGCGCACGCGCTTCGTCGCCGATTTCATCGGCATCGCCAACATCCTGCCGGTCGATGGCGGGCGTACCTGGCTGGCGCTCCGGCCCGAGAAGATCGGCCTGTTCGCCGCCCGGCCCAATACCGATCACGCCGAGCAGGGCCGCGTCGTCGAGATCGCCTACGAGGGCGACCGCTCGCTCTACCGCGTGGCGCTCCCCGACGGCAGCGTGCTGCTGGTCTCGACCGCCAATGTCGCCCGCCATCCGCGCGAACCCTGGCCGCGCGGCCGGGACGTGTGGCTGGGCTGGGCAAATAATGCAGGGCAGAGGCTGGAAGAATGAGGAATGTCGCTCATCGTCTTCCGGACCGCGAGCCTCCGGCTCGCTCATGTTATGAG
>JAEZHS010000661.1 GCA_023436825.1 Pseudomonadota bacterium
TTGATAAACAGCAACGGCCCCCCCCCCCGCTCGGGATGACATCCGTTTGCTGAAGGACCGTGCCCCATGCCTGACACCCTCCTTCCTCGCGACGGCCTGGTCATCGTCGCAAAGCGCGACTGCCCGACCTGCGTACTGGTCGAGCCGGTGATGCAGAGCCTCGACCGCGCCGGTCCGCTGGCCGTGGTCAGCCAGGACGATCCGACCTTCCCGTCGGGCGTGCGCTCCGTGCTCTACGACGACGAGCTCGAGCGCTCGTTTCGCCTCAACATCGAAGCCGTGCCGACGCTGATCCGCTTCAAGGACGGCCGCGAGGTCGAGCGCACCGTGGGCTGGCAGCGCCAGGAATGGATGCGGCTCGCCGGCGCCGCCGCCGAGGGCAAGGGCCTGCCCGACTGGCAGCCGGGCTGCGGCTCCAAGAGCGTCGAGCCCGGCGTACACGAGGCGCTGATTGCCCGCTACGGCGATTCCGGCCTGAAGTCGCGCGAGATCTCCGTCGGCAACTGGGACGATCCGATGGAGGCCTGCTTCGAGCGCGGCTGGACCGACGGCCTGCCGGTCGTGCCGCCGACCGACGAGCGAATCCTGCGCATGCTGGGCGGCACCAGTCGCAAGCCCGACGAGGTCGTGGGGCTGATCCCGCCCAACCTCGCGCCCTGCACCGTCGAGAAGGTGGCGATCAATGCCGTGATGGCCGGCTGCAAGCCGGAATACATGCCCGTCGTGCTGGGCGTGCTGGAAGCAGCGCTCGATCCGCTGTTCGTGCTGCACGGGCTGCTCTGCACCACGCACTTCTCCGGTCCGCTGGTCATCATCAACGGGCCGATCGCCAAGTCGATCGGCATGAACAGCGGCGTCAACGCGCTGGGCCAGGGCAATCGCGCCAACGCCACCATCGGCCGCTGCCTGCAGCTGATCGTGCGCAATGTCGGCGGCGGCCTGCCGGGCGCCATCGACAGGGCGACCCTGGGCAACCCCGGCAAGTACACTTTCTGCTTCGCCGAAGACGAATCCGATCCCCACTGGGAGCCCCTGTCGGTGCGCCGCGGCGTGGCGCCGGGCAAGAACGCCGTGACGCTGTTCCATGGCGAAGGCGTGCATGGCTTCGTCGACCAGAAATCGCGCACGCCCGAGGAGCTCGTGCGCTCGCTGGCCATGGGCCTGTTCGGCGTCGGGCATCCGAAGCTCTGCGACGCCGGCAACGCCGTGCTGGTGCTGACGCCCGAGCACTACAAGATCTTCAAGGACGGCGGCTGGAACCGCCGCCGCATCGAGGACGAGCTCCATGAGGCGCTGAAGCGGCCGGGTCGCGACCTGGTGTGGGGCGCGCAGAACGTGGCCGAGGGACTGCCGCCCAAGTACGCCGACCAGATCGTCGACAAGTTCCAGGCCATGCCCGACGGCGTGCTGATCGTTCGCGCCGGCGGCGAGGCCGGGCTATTCTCTGCCATCATCGGCGGCTGGCCGGGCCAGCGCGTGCGCGAGGAATGTCAGTCGGTAACCAGGGAGATCCGCCCATGAGCATGCAGATGAAGTTGCGCGATCCCACGGCCGAGAGCTCGCCGGTGCGCCGGCCGCGCCTCACGCCGCCATCGTCGCTCGACGGCAAGACCGTGGCGCTGATGGATATCGGCAAGTCGCGCGGCGTCGAGTTCATCGATCGCCTCGAAGGCCATTTCAAGAAGGCCGGCGTGGCGACCAAACGCTACGCCAAGCCGACCAACACCAAGGTGGCGCCGACGGCACTGATGCAGCAGATCGCGGCGGAGGCGCAGCTCGCGGTGATCGCCTTAAGCGATTGAGGGTCCTGCACATCGTGCAGTCTGCACGACATTCATAATCTCGACACCCGCGGCATTCCCGGCGTGAACATCGTCACCACCGGCTTCGTCGACGGCGTCGAGGCGCAAAGCGAATCGCTGGGCTTCGATCCGGCGGTGGTCTACGTCCCGCATCCCATCCAGAACCGCACCAAGGCCGAGATCGAGGCGATCGCCGACCAGGCCTTCGCCAAGGTGATGGCGCTGCTCAAGTCTTGACGGGAGCGCGGGCCTCCGGCCCGCGCCTGATCATGCTCATGCTCCTCTCCCCCAAGGGGAGAGGAACATGATCCTAATCCTTCTCCGGCAAGACCGACGGATGGACCGTCTGGTCGATCGGCGGCTCGGGCGGCGGCGTTGGACGCGGCGTGATCGGCTTGATGAAGGCGGCCACCACGGCGGCCGTCGCCTTGGGGTCCTCTTCCATCGGGTTGTGGCCCAGCGCCTCGAAGACCTCGAGTTCGGCACCCTTGATGTCGTTCTGGAAGCGGAAGGCGTCGGCGGTCGGCACCCAGCGGTCCTTGCCGCCCCACAGGATCAGTGTCGGCACGTCGAGGCGCTTCAGGGGCGTCGGGTCGAGCGGCTCCTGGCTGCGCGCCCGTTGCAGCGTCGCCTCGCGGTTACCGGGGAAGCGCTGCAGCTCGGCGTAGCGGCGGATGCGCTCGGGCGTCACCATCGCCGGATCGGCGTAGGCCTCGGCGAGCGACCGCCGCACGAGGCGCTCGGGCTTGAAGTAGATGCCGATGTCGCCGACCACCGGCATGCGCGCCAGCCGGGTCGACAGGGGCGCCTCTCCGGTGCGCGGATAGCCCGCGGCATCGACCAGGATGAGCTGGCTGACGCGATCGGGCCGCGTCGCGGCGAAGGTCCAGGCCACCGCGCCGCCCATCGAATGGCCGACCAGCACGAAGCGGTCGAGGTTCAGCGTGTCGACCAGCACCTCGACGAAGTCGGCATAGGCCTCGATCGTGTACTCGTCGCGGGGCCAGGCGCCGGTGAGCCCGTGCCCCGGCAGGTCGACCGAGATCAGCCGCGCCTTGCTCGAAAGCTCGCGCGCCCAGCCCTCCCACATATGCAGCGAGCCCATCGAGCCGTGGATCTGCACGATCGGTATGCCGTCGGGGTCGCCCTGCTCGCGGACATGGGCGCGCACGCCGCCGACGTCGATGAACTTCGAGCGGTCGTTGGCATAGCGCGCGATCAGGGTCTCGGCCGGCAGGCTGGGCGAATATGCCCACAGCGCCACGCCCGCCAGCGCGCCCAGCACGAACAGCGCGATGATGGGCCAATGACGTCGGGGGCGTCGGCGCGACGCCTCGTCCCTACGACGACGCGGGGCCATGGCCATCGCCTTTTGACGGAGCGCTGAGGTACTGCTCGATGCCGCGCAGGCGCAGCTCGGGAACCGGCGCGGGATTGACGATCTTGAGCTCGATCAGCTTGGCCAGGATCGCCTTGTTGAGGTCGTTGCTGACCACCAGGCGGTCCTCCAGGCGGGCGACGAAGACGAACAGCTCGAAGTCGAGGCCGCTGGTCGTGATCTGGATGAAGCGCACGATCGGCGCCGGCACGCGCAGCACGCGCGGATGGCCGAGCGCGGCCTCGCGCAGCAGCCCCTCCATGACCGCGACGTCGGTGCCCAGTCCGACCGTGATCTTGATCTCGACCCGGCTCGACGTATCGGAATAGGTGCGATTCACCACGGGGTTCTGCAGGAACATGCTGTTGGGCACCAGCACGTGCGTGCGCTGGAAGGTCTCGACCTCGGTGGCGCGGATGTTGATGCGCCGCACGAAGCCTTCGTGCCCGCTCACCGCCACCCAGTCGCCTGCCTTGATCGGCCGCTCGACCAGCAGGAAGACGCCGGAAATGACGTTGTTGGCGATATTCTGCAGGCCAAGGCCGATGCCGACCGAGAGTGCGCCCAGCACGATGGCGAGGTTGGTGAAATCGATGCCGAGCGCGCCGATGCCGATCAGGATGGCGACGATCACGCCGACATAGTTCAGGCCTGCGTCGATCGACTGGCGCAGCGGCATCGGCGCCTCGACCGTCGGCAGCACGCGATCGCGCACGATGCGGCGGATCAGGCGCGCCAGCAGGATGCAGACGACAAAGGCCACGATCGCCATGCCGATATTGCCGAGCGAGATCGTGACGCCGCCGATCTGCACGCCGCGGATGAGCTGGCCGGCACCGTTCAGGATGGCGTCGGTATCGACGCCCCAGGCGGCCGGGACGAGGACGGCGAGCAGCGCCAGCAGGACGATGTCGACCACCAGCATCACCAGGTGCTGGCCGCGCAAGGTCGCATCCTCCGGCAGGCCGAGGCGATGGCGCACCCACCTGCCCGACGGCGTGTCCGGTGCCGCCGCCTCCTCGAGCAGATCCCCGATCAGGCGGTGCAGCAGCAGCGCGACGGCGATCAGCAGGCAGGTGAAGTAGATCGCGTTGTGAAGCTGGGCCGCGAGCGTGGCATAGCCGAACAGGGCGAACACGATCGACGACAGGACCGCGACGATGAGCAGCAGCCGCGCCACCGACCACCAGGTGCCGCCGATCATGCTGGATCGCTCTTCGCCCTCGGGCTGGGCCGCATGCCAGGCCCGGTTGGAGAGCGCCGGCAGCGAGAACAGGGAGATGACCGTGGCCAGCACCAGGGCGCCGACCGCCGACACCGCGTCGGTCTTGCTGCCGCTGCGCGTCAGGCAGACGTAGATGAAATCGACGATGAGGCCCACTGCCATCAGCCGGCGCAGGGTCTGCGACAGCGTGTGGGCGCTTTGATTGGTGAAGGGCAGGATGCGCCATGCCGGACGATACGGCGACAGCGCCGTCGCCGTCAGGCCGACGACCAGCAGGAAGGTGATTACCCGGTATATGAGCTCGGGCAGCAGGACGTTGATCGGCGATGGCGGCATCGTCGCCAGCAGCAGCTTGCCGATCAGCCAGACCGCAAGGATCGGCACCAGCACCAGGCCGACGCCGTCGATCGCCGCCGTGACGGTGCGGTCGCGCTGCCCGGGCTCGGTCGCCTCGCCGCGGCCGAAGCGTCGGCGCAGGAAGCGGCCGCCGGCCCACAGCAGGATGGTGATGATGGCCCAGCCGCCGAGACCCGCGAGATCGTGGCTGTCGAACTGCAGGCCGCCGCCCAGCCACGCGCTGGTTGCCGCCGACAAGGCCTGCCCGGAGGCGGCGAGTTCGGGCCCGAGCTTGGTCCAGACCTCGCGCGACAGCGGGGAGGCGTCGCGACGCAGCAGCGTGCGCAGCATGACCTCGCCGCGCAGCTTGGTCAGGCGCTCGACGAGCTGGTCGGCGCGAGCGATCACCACCTCGCATTGCTTGACGCGGCCCTCGCTGACCGCGGCCTGATCGGTCAAGCGCTGGCGTTCGGCCTTCACCGCATCCGATTCAGGGACGCCGTCGCTGGCCGGCTTGGCCTCCAGGGGCGCCAGAAGCTTGCGTGTGTCGGCGAGGTCGCTGCGGGCAAGACTGGCCGCGGCCGCGGCGGCGGTTCGCACGTCGCCCGCCTGCTCGCGCAGGGCGTCGATTTCGACCGGCAGAAGATTCGCCTGCTCGGCGCGGGTAGCGATGCGGTCGAGTTGGCGGGTCCACAGCTCGACGAGCTGGCCGAACGGCCGCTGCGGCGGCGCCGGCGCCTGGGCCAATGCCGGACCGGCAGTGACCAACAGCAGGAGAAGCCACGCCAGTCGGATGGGAAAGCGCACGCAGGCCTCGTTATTCAGCCACGGTTTACCACGGGGTCGAGAGGCCCGTCTTGCCGGCCAATCTTGCCGCCTCTGGGGGCCAAATTTAGGCGGATTCCTGCGGCTTTTCCTCGTCGGTTGACAGGGCTCTGCCGACGCGGAACCTTGCGCCCCGAAAGCGAAATCCCGGAGGAGACGCAGGCATGGCCGAGGGCAAGAGTTCAGTCGGTGAGGTCAGGATCAAGCCCGATCGGTTGCATGCCTTCACCATGGCGATCTGCCGGGCCGACGGCAGCTCCGACGAGGAGGCCCGCCTGGTCGCCGACCATCTGGTGCTGGCCAACCTGTTCGGCCACGACAGCCACGGCGTCGGCATGATGCCGCACTACATCCAGAACACCGGCACCGGTGCCTGCGTCCGTAACAATCATGCAAAGATCATCCGCGACAACGGGGCCGTGATCGTGATCGACGGCGGCGCGGGCTACGGCCAGGTCGTCGCCAAGGAAGCCATGGATATCGGCATCGAGCGGGCCAAGCAGCACGGCGTATGCGTCATCGGCCTCACCAACGCACACCACATCGGCCGCATCGGCCATTGGGGCGAGCAATGCGCGCGCGCCGGCATGGTGAGCACGCACTGGGTGAACGTGCACGGCCATAAGTCGATGGTCGCGCCGTTCGGCGGCGCCGAGCCGCGGTTCGTCACGAATCCCTACTGCACGGCCGTGCCCCGCAAGGGCAAGGAGCCGATCGTGCTCGACTTCGCCACCAGCCAGGTGGCGGCGGGCAAGGTGCGCGTCGCCTTCAACAAGAAGGTGCAGATGGACGATGGCCTGCTGATCGACGCGGCGGGCAATCCCAGCACCGATCCCGGCGTGCTCTACAATCCGCCGTTCGGTGCCATCCTGCCGTTCGGTCTGCACAAGGGCGGCGGGCTGGCGGTGATCTGCGACCTCCTGGCTGGCGCGCTGACCGGCGGGCGCACCCACAGCCCGCGAACCATCAAGCCCGGCAGCGACATCATCAACAACATGCTGTCGATCATCATCGATCCCGAGGCGATGGGCGGTACCGAGTTCTTCGAGGACGAGGTCGAGACCTTCATCACCTGGGTGAAATCGGCCAAGCCGCAGCCGGGCGTGGCCGAGGTGCTGACGCCGGGCGAGCCCGAGCGCGCGCGCAAGGTCGATCGCGAGAAGAACGGCGTGCCGATCGACGGCACGACCTGGCAACAGCTTCTGGACGTCGCGCACAAGGTACGGCTGAACGATACCGAGATCCCGCAGATGGCTGCTGCCTGAAACAACGAAGGGGAGAGCGACTATGGCCAAAATGAGACTCTACTATTCGCCGTCGTCACCCTATGCCCGCAAGGTCAGGGTGCTGGCGCTCGAAACCAAGCTCGACAAGAAGATCGACATGATCAACGTGGCGCTGACGCCGGTGCAGCCCAACGCCGACGTCGACAAGCACAATCCCATCGGCAAGATCCCGGCGCTCTCGGTCAAGGGCATGGACCTCTTCGACTCGCCGGTGATCTGCGAGTACCTCGACCACCAGCACAAGGGACGCAAGCTCCTGCCGCGCAAGGGCCGCGACCGCTGGGTGGCGCTGCGCCAGCAGGCGATGGGCGACGGCTTGCTCGATGCCGCGCTGCTGGCGCGCTACGAGGCCTTCCTGCGGCCCGAGGACCGGCGCTGGCCCGATTGGACCAAGGGCCAGATGAAGAAGATCGACGGCGTGCTCGACGCGCTCGAGGCCGAAGCCAAGTCGCTCAAGGGCAAGCCGACGCTCGGCACCATCACCGTGGCCTGCGCCCTGGGCTATCTCGACTTCCGCTTCGGCAGCCACGACTGGCGCGCCAAGCGGCCCAAGCTCGCCAAGTGGTACGCGACCTTCGCGAAGCTGCCGTCCATGAAGGCGACGGTGCCGCCGCCCAGCTGAGAAGAACGGCGTGAACGCTGACCAGATCATTGCCCATCTCGGGATGAAGCCGCATCCCGAAGGCGGTCACTATGTCGAGACCTTCCGTGCGTCGGGCCCTCCGCAGGCGGGGGGCGGACGTAGCTCCGGCACGGCGATCTACTTCCTGCTCAAGGCCGGCGAACGCTCACACTGGCACCGGGTCGATGCCGACGAGATCTGGCATCACTATGCCGGCGCGCCGCTCGAGCTGTCGATGAGTGACGACGGCAAGGCCGTGCGCCATCTGCGGCTCGGCACCGACTTCGGCATCGGCGAGCAGCCCCAGGCGGTGGTGCCGCGCCATGTCTGGCAGGCGGCGCGCTCGCTCGGCGCCTGGACGCTGGTCGGCTGCACCGTGTCGCCGGGCTTCGAGTTCGAGGGCTTCGAGATGGCGCCGCCGGATTGGGAGCCGCACTCAGAGTCAGGAACGCCATAGTTCGCGTGATGCCAACACGGCGCCGGTGGTGACGAGCGCGGCTGCAATCAGCAGTGCGCCGGTCGGTTGGGCGAGGCCGCAGACGATCAATAGCGCCGTCGACAGAATGGGCGTTGCATAGGAGAGCGCGCCGAGCGCTCGGATATCGCCGCGCTTGACGGCGTGATCCCAGAGATAGAACGCCGCGCCCGCGGGGCCGAGGCCGATCGCCAGCACGGCGAGCCACGCCGTCGTCGTGGCGGGCCACGCCGTGCGCTCGAACAGCAGATGGCAAACGAGTGAGAACAAGGCGGACGCCGTGCAGAAGGCGGCGATGGCGTCGGTAGGCGTCTCGCCGAAGCGGCGCGACAGCACCGAGTAGAGCGACCAGACGAAAGCGCAGCCCAGCGCCAGCGCGTAGCCCAGGGCGTATCCGCCGGTGAAGCTCAAGCCGCGGCCGAAGGCCAGCAGGACGACGCCGGCAAAACCGAGAAAGGCGCCCAGGAGATGCGGCCAGCGCAGCCGCGCCCCCGCGCCCGGGGCCCAC
>JAEZHS010000669.1 GCA_023436825.1 Pseudomonadota bacterium
CCTCAGGGTGAGGCTTTGCGCTTCCGCTAAGCCGCCTTGGCGCCGAACTCCCGCTCGATCTCGCCGTAGGCCCAGTCAAGCCAGGGCAACAACGCTTCGAGGTCGCTCTTCTCGACCGTGGCGCCGCACCAGATGCGCAGGCCCGGCGGGGCGTCGCGGTAGGAGCCGACGTCATAGCCCGCCTTCTCGGTCTCGAGCAGGTCGGCCATCTTCTTGGCCGCCGCGGCCTGCTTGTCGGTGGCGAGCGCCGTGAACCACGGCGCGGTGATGTTGAGGCACACCGAGGTGTTCGAGCGGATCGCCTTGTCGCCCGCCAGGAAGCCGATCCACTGGCGCTCGGCCACGAACTTTTCCAGCACGCCGAGATTGGCCTCCGAGCGCGCCATCAGCGCCTTGAGCCCGCCAAGGCTCTCGCCCCAGCGCAGGCCGTCGATCGCATCCTCGACACAGAGCAGGGAGGGCGTGTTGATGGTGTCGCCCTTGAAGATCGCCTCGGAGAACTTGCCGCCCGAGGTCAGGCGGAAGAGCTTCGGCAACGGCCACGGCGGCGACCAGCTCTCCAGGCGCTGCACGGCGCGCGGCGACAGCACGAGAATGCCGTGCGCGCTTTCGCCGCCCATCACCTTCTGCCAGGACCAGGTCACGACATCGAGCTTGGCCCACGGCAGGTCCATGGCGAACACGGCCGAGGTGGCGTCGCAGATCGCGAGACCCTCGCGGTCGGCGGCGATCCAGTCGCCGTTCGGCACCTTCACGCCCGAGGTCGTGCCGTTCCAGGTGAAAACGACGTCGTGCGTCCAGTCGACTGACGCGAGGTCGGCGATTCGGCCGTAGGGCGCCTTCAGCACGCGCGCATCCTTGAGCTTGAGCTGCTTCACGACGTCGGTGACCCAGCCTTCGCCAAAACTCTCCCAGGTCAGCATGTCGACCGGCCGGGCGCCGAGCAGCGACCACAGCGCCATCTCGACGGCGCCGGTATCCGAGGCCGGCACGATGCCGACGCGATAGTCGGCCGGAATGCCCAGCAGAGCGCGCGTGCGGTCGACCGCCTCGACGATCTTCTTCTTGCCGAGCTTGGATCGGTGGGACCGCCCGATGGCGGCATCTTTGAGGACTTCAGGCGTCCATCCCGGACGCTTGGCGCAGGGTCCGGACGAAAAGTCGGG
Source organism: Pseudomonadota bacterium (assembly GCA_023436825.1). The sequence continues at coordinate 1,167 of JAEZHS010000669.1, forward strand.
ACGCGCCGGACGCATGTTCGGCTTCATCAAACCTCTCCCTTACAGAAGAGCTGCACTCCGGTGGGGGAGCGTGGCCCGGCGTGGTGATACCGACGCACGGGCCGTCTGACAAGAGCGACAAGGTGTCTGGGCTCCGGTCGGGACGACGGAATCGACTTAGGTCAGCGCTGCGCCAAGTTCCTTGAAGTCCGCCAGGATGAGATCAGGTTGGTGCGGCGTCTCGCCGAACGGCCGCTTGCGCCGGTTTATGAAGGCCGTGCGCATGCCGTAGGACTTGGCGCCGATGCAGTCGAAGGCATGGTTGGCGACGAACAGGATGCCCGAGCGGTCCTCGCCGATGATCTCCTCGGCCTTGGCGTAGGTCTTCCAGTGCGGCTTGAAGTAGCCCGCCTCCTGTACCGAGATCACGTGGTCGAAGGCAAAGCCGATGTGCGGCCCCGCCGCCTCGAGCATGTCACGGTCACCGTTCGACAGGATCGCAAGCTTGTAGCCTGCCGACCGCAGCTCGCCGAGCGCCGCGACCACGTCGGGAAACGGCTTCAGCCTTTCGATCTCGCCGACCAGCGCCCTCACCTCATCCTGGGTATAGGTGATGCTGCAGCGATCCATGACGTGGGAGACGGCGCGATGGCCGATCTGCCGATACGGCGTGTGGCCGCGGTCGCACAGCGCGTCGATCATGGAGTTCTCGTAGTGGGTGCGCCGCCACCAGGTGACGAAGCTGTTGGGCTTGCCGTCCCAGCCCTTCGCCTTCAGGAAAGGCGTCACCGCCTCGGTGAGGCCCTTCTGCATGTCGACGATCGTGCCGTACTGATCGAACGCCAGCGCCTTGATCTCGCACTTCAGGACATCGCGTATGGCCGTCATGCTTGCCTCCCTGTACGTCGGCGTCGCCGCCGCTGCTTGTCGATGATGACGCCGTTGATCCTTCATTGCAGCTGGAACGGCGGAGTATTAAGAAAGACCCCCATCGGATGGGGATGGAGTCCCCCGACAACCGCCGAAAGGCTGATGACTCCTACTTGGCGCGCGAGCGCCGGTAGGAGTGTTGCCGCCGGTCTCGCTGAGAATGGGAGCGAGACATGGCTTATCTGATCGTCTTCATCGGCGCTGGATTGGGAGGTGCGCTTCGCCACGTGGTGAACGTCCTCACGATGCGCCTGGCGCATCCAACCTACGTCGGAACACTCTTCATCAACGTCACAGGCTCGTTCCTGATCGGCGCGGTCGTCGGATACTTTGCCTTGAAGGCACACCTCCCGTCCCGGCTTCAACTTTTCCTCACGACCGGAATACTGGGCGGCTACACGACGTTCTCCACCTTCTCGCTGGAAACAGTCCTGCTCATCGAGCGCAACCAGTACGGCACAGCAGCCAGATACGCCGCAGGTTCCGCGATACTCTCCGTTGCCGCCACATTTGCCGCCCTGTTGCTCATCCGGCTCCTGCTTCGGGCAGGATAATCACCAACTCCATCGAGGACTTGACCATGTTCGCGACTTCGACAGCCTGGCTTCCCTGGGCGCTCTTGTCGGCTTCGTTTGCGGCCCTGACGGCCATCTTCGGCAAAGTCGGCGTCGCGAACGTAAATGCCGATCTCGCGACGTTGATACGAACGGTCGTCATTCTCTGCACGTTGCTCGGCATCGTCAGCTTGACCGGCCAATGGCAGGCGCCTGCGACGATCTCATCTCGGACATGGCTCTTTCTGATTCTCTCGGGCCTGGCCACAGGAGCGTCGTGGCTCTGCTACTTTCGGGCCCTCAAGGTGGGTGATGCGGCCCGCGTCGCACCAATAGACAAGTTGAGCGTCGTTCTTGTCGCCGTATTCGGCGCGGTCTTCCTGAGCGAGCGATTGAGCGGCTTGAATTGGCTGGGCGTGGCGTTGATCGGCGGCGGCGCACTCCTGGTCGCCTACAAGGGCTGACTGTCATCACCGCCGCCGGTCGATCATTGCCGGCGGCGCAGCTCGTAGTAAGTGCCGGCGGTGGGATCGCTGAAGGCGGGCACGGCCCGGTAATTGTCGTGCAGCATCCGCCAGATGGCCGACGCCCGGTCGGCGGCGGAGAGGGCGCCGAGCTGGCCGGTCAGTTCGGCTTCGTTCCATGTCCAGACGTCGGAGATGACGACGCGATAGCCGCGGTCGAAGGCCTGGTCGATGTCATGCTTCAGGACCTCGGCATTGCGCTCCGCCGTCCAGTCGGGATGGCGGATGGCGCCGGCATCGACGGCGATCCACTTGAACTTCGCGTCCGACGGCTTGCCGTCCCAGTCCCAAGTGCGGCTCCACAGCGCGTACTGCCACATGGTGATGGGCTCGAAGCCCCAGTAGACGAAGACCGTCGACGCCGGCGGGAAGCGCCGCTCGAGCGCGGCCACGGCCCTGAGCGCGTCCGCGTCGCCGCCGCGGAAGCGCGCGAGCTGGCCGACATTCCAGACCAGGGGCAGCAGCGATGCCACGGCAAGGGTGATGGCGACACTGTGCGCGCGCGGCAGCAGCGCCCCCAGCAGCAGCGCCCACGCCACCGCCAGCCACGGCATGACGTTGATCTGCATCTGCGGATCCTGGGGCTGCGAGTAGAGGTTCAGCACCTGCCCCGCCCCGAGCGCGCCGAGAAAGACGATCGCGACGGCCCGCACCCGCGGCTCCATGCGGCGCGGCCACAACACGACGACGGCGGCGATGAGGATCACGACCTGCAGCGCGACCGATACGATCAGGGGTCCTGCCGTGCGCCTGGCGGACAACGGATCGACCCAGCCGCCGACGATCAGGAAATAGTTGCCGACGCCCGACAGCATCATCCAGGCCTTGTCCCACGACAGGCCCGCCCAGCCGGTGGCGACGCCCTTGCCGGTCCACAGGATGTCGTGCAGGCCGACGGCGCCCTGATAGCGTTCCGACCAGAGCTGGACGATACCGGCCACGACGACGATGGAAACGACGAGGGTGCCGATCATCGCCGCGCGGCGCACCGGCGGTACCTGCGTCCGGGCCGGCGACAGGGCGAGCGCCAGGACAAGCGCGGGCAGCAGCGGGAACAGCAGGCGCCATTCGATCAGCCAGCCCACCGTGAAGAGCGCACCGACCAAAGCCACCCGGAGGTACGTCGGCCGGTCGAACCACAGGCCGGCCAGCGCCATCGCGCCCAGGACCAGCGTGTAGCCCGGCATGATGTCCTCGCTGATCACCGAGAGCAGCAGGACGAAGCCGCAGCCGAAGTGGAAGCAGGAGGCCAGGACAGCCGCGCGGACGCTGCGGGTCAGGCGATGGACGAAGGCATAGACGATCGTCGTCGCGAGGCTGGCGAAGAAGGCGTTGAGCCAGGCGAACTGCCGCCAGGGCACGCCGCGGTCGATGCCGAGCCAGTCGAGCAGCCGGCAGAGCGCGCCGTAGAGCGGGAAGTAGAGATAGTTCGACGGATCGAGCCGCGCGCGCGAGGGATCGGCGATCCAGGGTTCGGCCTGGATGCTCTTGTACATGCCGTTGGCGGTGATGATGTGGACGTTCTGCAGCCAGGCGATCAGGCCGCAGAGCGCCAACAACGACAACGCGAAAACCAGCACGAGATGCGCCGGGGGCGTGCGCCTCCAGTCGTGCGTCATGGTCTTCCGGACCGCGAGCCTCCGGCTCGCTCATGATTCATGAGCGCGCCAGGAGGCGCACGGTCCGGAAGAGCATGAGAAGACGCGCCTCTACCATCACATCTTCCGCCCGACCAACGTGACGGCGCCCTCCGGTCCGTAGCTCTCGGAATGCAGGCAGCCCCTGGGCATGGTGAAGGTCTCGCCGGCACGGTAAGTGCGGCTCGCGCCGTCACGCGTCAGTGTAAGCGCGCCTTTCACGACCATCGCCCGCACGTCGAACGGATGGCTGTGCTCGGGATTCACTTTCACGCCGGGCGTGGTGTTGGTGACGACGTCATAGCCGTCGCGCTTCAGCTCGGCCTCGAAGGTCTGTCGGTCCATCCCGGTCTCCTCAGGCGCCTTTGCGCGCCGCCACGACATATTGCGCTCCGAGCGGCAGCCACGCCAGCGTCCGGTCGATGGGCCGCAGGAAGGCGAGGCCGGGCGGCATGAACATCAGGTAGTCGGTCTCGAGCTCGTAGCGCGCCGTGTCGAGCAGGCCGTAGCGCACCTCTCGGGCATCCAGCAGGATGGCGTTCTCGTCGATCGGCGTGCGGGCGATGACGTAGCGCACCAGCGGATTGCGCGGATTGTGCTCGAAGACGTAGATCCGGCCACCGGGCTTCAGCACGCGGCCGAGCTCGCGATAGACCGCCTGGCGCTCCACGACCGGCACGTGATGCAGCACGGCGCTGATGGTGACGACGTCGAACTGCCGGTCGGCGAAGGGCGTTCTAGCCCCCTCCTGCGTCGCCAGTGCCGGCGCCGGGCCCAGCGCCGCCGGCCAGCGCTTGCCGACCTCGGCCAGCATGCCGCCCGATACGTCACAGCCGGTGAAGGCAGCCCGCGCGCCGAGCACTCCCAGAACCCTCATGAGGTCGCCCGCGCCGCAGCCATAGTCGAGCACGGCCAATCCGCCGGTCTTCAGCGCGGGCTCGCGGCGCAGCAGCCAGCGCGCCTTCACGGCGATGAACTGGTCGGCCGAATCGCCCATCATGCGCTTGACGGGATTGTCGAGGCCGCCGTCGTAGGACGCAGCGTGGCGATCGAACTCCGGCGGCGTCATTTGGGGCCGCCGACGATGTCACGGATCATGAAGAGCGGCCGGCCCTTGCTCTGGTCGTAGAGCCGGCCGAGATAGGCGCCGATGATGCCCAGCATCAGAAACTGCATGCCGCCCAGAAGGCCGACAGCCGCCATCAGCGACGTCCAGCCGGGCATCGTGTGGCCGAACACCCAGCCGATGATGGAATAGACGAAGAAGGCGAAGCCGACCGCGGCCATCACCCAGCCGATGGTCATCGAGGCCATCAGCGGCACGATAGAGAAGGCGGTGATGGCGTCGGCGGCGAAGCGCACCATCTTGGACAAGGGATACTTGCTCTCGCCCGCCACCCGCGCCTTGCGGTCGTAGGGCAGCGGCACCTGCTTGCCGCCGATCCAGGCGACCATGCCGCGCACGAAGCGATGGCGTTCGGGCATGGCGGTCAGGAGATCGAGCACGCGACGCGTGACCAGGCGGAAGTCGCCGGCATCGAGCGGGATCTCGACGTCGGTCATGCGGCCGATCAGGCGATAGAAGGCGGCGGCCGTGGCGCGCTTGAACAGCCCTTCGCCCTCGCGCTGGCGGCGCTGGCCGTAGACGACATCCGCTCCCTGATCCATCAAGGCCATCATGTCGGGCAGCAGCTCGGGCGGATCCTGCAGGTCGGCGTCGATGATCAGGATGCGCTCGCCGCGGCATACGGTGAGACCGGCGGTGAGCGCGAGCTGATGGCCGTGATTGCGCATCAACCGCACTGCGACGACGCGCGGATCGCGGGCGGCGGCCTCGGTCATGACCTCCCAGGTGCGGTCGTGCGAGCCGTCGTCGACCATCACGATCTCGCTGGTGCTGCCCACGCCGTCGAGCACGGCGCCGACGCGGCGCAAGAATTCGGGCAGGACATCCTGTTCGTTGTAGCAAGGGGCCACCACGGACAGCGCCGGGCGGTTGGCGGGAGTCATGCCGGAGCAATAAACGATACCGGAGCCGAGGCCAAGGTGACCTCGGCAGGTTCCGTCAGAATCGCCTGTTGCGCCTTGCTTCGAGTTATCTTGGGACGAATTCCGGGCGCTCGACCCCTGGCATCGAGTCATAAGCTTTGGCGATCGCCTGCTCCGGCGTTCGAACTACGCCGCTATCGAAGTAGATAGCTTTCAGCCACAACGCTGGCTCGATCCTGGCACCCTCCCAGAAGAACTTGGGGAGCAGGCTCTCCGTCAGCATTTGCTTTCCGCGCGCGACAAAGGTTGCGTCGCGTGCGCCCCCTTCGACAAGATGCCGGCAGGCCCAATACCCGAAGCGGAGGACCGGCGCGACAAGGCCGGACGGACGTTTGGGCCCCAGCGCGTCATAGATCCTCAGGCCCAGCAACGGAGCGTTTGCCGCGAGCGCCATCGCCAGAAGCCGGCTCAAGTATTCGCGCCGGCCGGCACGTGCCGCTGCTGCATGCTCGGCCTTCTCAAGGCCCTGCCAGTCCGCCGCAAGCGCTCCTGTCAACTCGTGCTCCGCGTGGTCTCCGCGAAGGAGCCATCTACATAGGCCCAGCGCTTGGCGCCACTCGTAAACGGCCACCCACCAAGCACCCTCACGATGTCCACTTCCAGAAAAGACAAGGCGATCTGGCTCTGGCTGCTTCTCCATCCAGCCGACAAGCCCCTCGAGTATCGGCCTTACTTCATCTACCAGACCCAGCAGATAGGCGTCGATCATACTGCTCGTCTGCAGTTGGGCGTAGTGCGGACGGCCAATAGGAGGGACTGAATCTGCCTTCAAGCTTCTCGTGAACTCAAGTCGATGTCGCAACCAAATGTTACGGCTTTCAAGAGGATCGAACTTGGCGAGCATCTTCAGTGCCTCCGCGGGCCATTACTCTTGTGATTGCGGAAAAACTCCACCAGGCCGTCGTGTGCGTTACCGGTGCCGACCGTGAGGACGTTATAGTTTCCGTCATAGAATTCTGCGGCGCTTTGAGGCCCACTTCAGGCGGTAAACGACCTTCGTTGATTGCATTCATGACGTGCTCTGTAATACGTTCCCGATCGAGATTAGATGATGCGGCCATGCTTGGCCCAACCGAGCGCGCCGCGCTGCGCGACTTCGAATCCCATATGTTCAATGTCCGATCTCGCCCAATGGAGAGCACGTCCGCGAGGGCAAACGCCTGCGGCTTCACTGGCGGCCTCCGGCGTTTGCCCACCGAGGATCATTTGGGCCACCGCTCTCGACCGCGCGGCGTCAGGCGGGCATTCTCATGGATGTCCATTCGGCTCTCCCAAGGATCAGTTGACGTCTCGACAACATCAGCTTCCTCGGCCTGAGCCGGATGGACAACCTATTGAAAGCTCCCATCTAGCGACGACTGCCATCCCGAACGCAGCGAGGGATCTTTGAGGCCACGCGAAGGATCCCTCGCTGCGCTCGGGATGACAGCCTACCCTCTCGGCCGCGCGAACAGCTTCAGGCTGAAGTCGACGAGGTGGTAGCCGAGCTTTCTCGCCTCCTGCTCGAGCAACGTTTCCAGGTCGACATCGTCGATCTCGACGATCCTCCCCGTTGCCACGTCGATCAGATGAGGATGCGACGGTCGTCCGACGCGCTCGTAGTGCGCCTTGCCGTCCGGGAACACCTTGCGCTTCACCATCCCTGCTTCCACCAGGGTGTTGAGCGTGCGGTACACGGTGGCGATGCCGATGCGATGGCCGTCGGCGGCACGGCGATGGATCTCGCACACGCACGGATGATCGTCCGACGCCTCCAACACCTCCAGAACGATGCGCCGATGCTCGGTGAGCCTAAGGCCGCGCTGCACGCAGAGGGCTTCGAGCGGCGTCATGCTCACCGTTTGAGGTAGAACTGCACGGGCACCAGCAGCTCGAGGCTCTCGCCCGGCTGGTCCGACGGCAACGATGGCAGCGGCTGGGCACGCTGCAACAGGTCGAGCCCTTCCTGGTCGAGCGAGGCCACGCCCGAGCTGCGCTCGACGCGCGCGGCCAGCACGCGGCCGTCGCGGCCCATGGTGAAGCGCACGTAGGTCACGCCCTCGTGGCGCGCGCGCTGCGCCTCGTGCGGATAGCGCTTGTGGCGCTCCAGGTGGCGCAGCAGCAGGCCCTTCCAGGTCGGCAGAGAGGCCGACGGCGGCTCAGGCGTGGCGCCCGGCGCCGGTGCGGCGGCACGCTCGGTCCGCTCGGGCGCCGCCTGCGGCGCGGCCGCGACCGATTTGGGCTTGGGCTGCGGCGGCTTGGGCTTCTCCACAGGCTTGGGCTTCTCCGGCGGCTTCAGGTCGAGCGGCGACGGCGGCTCCGGCGCCGGCAGCGCGACTTCCGCCTTGGGAATCTCGACGGGCGGCGGCGTCTCGGCGGACTCGATCTCGATCTTCATCGGCTTGAGATCGACCGGCGGCGGCTCCTGCGGCTCGGGCACCGCTTCGCTGAGCTCGGGCGCCGGCGGCGCCTCGGTCGGCGTCGCCTGCGGCGCCGCGGGCAGAGGCGCCATCTCCAGCATCACCGCCGCAGGCGGCGGCGAATACGGCGCCTCGGCCGCGGTCCAGCCGAGCGCCAGCCCGACCGCGCCGGCATGCAAGCCCAGCACGAAGACGAAGCTGCCGGACCAGCGGACCCAATCCTTCATTGCTCCAACCCGACCAGAGCGACTTTGAGGTAGCCGGCCGAGCGCAGCAGGTTCATGCCCTGCATCAGCTCGCCGTAGGGCACGCTCTTGTCGGCGCGCAGGAAGACGCGCTCGTCCTTCTTGCCGCCCGTCGCCTCGTCGAGCGCCCTGGCGAGATCGCCACGCGTCACCGGCTTGTCCTTCAGCACGAACGACAGGTCGCTCTTCAGGGTGAGATAGAGCGGCGTTTCCGGCTTGGACTGGCGCTCGGCCGTCGACGTCGGCAGCTCGACCGGTACGTCGACGGTGGCGAGCGGCGCCGCCACCATGAAGATGATCAGCAGCACCAGCATCACGTCGATGAACGGCGTGACGTTGATCTCATGGTTCTCGGCGAGCTCGTCCTCGCCGTGGTCGAGCTTTACCGACATTTGCCGATGTCCCGCGAAACCAGCCGCAGCACGGCGGCCGAGGTGTCGCCGACCAGCGCCCGGTAGGCGGCGATGCGGCGGGAGAAGTGGTTGTAGATCACGACGGCGGGAATCGCCGCGGCGAGGCCGAGCGCGGTGGCGAGCAACGCCTCGGCGATGCCCGGCGCCACGACCGCGAGGTTTGTGGTCTGCGAGCGCGAGATGCCGATGAAGGAGTTCATGATGCCCCACACCGTGCCGAACAGCCCGACGAAGGGCGCCGTGGCGCCGATGGTCGCGAGCACGCCCGTGCCCTTCAGCATGTTGCGGCCGGCCGCGGTTTCGAGGCGCTCGAGCCGCGACGCCACGCGCTCCTTCAGGCCCTCGCGGTCATCGACCGCCTCGGCCGAAAGCTTGCGTTCGGCCTGCGCCGCCGCCACCAGCGGGTTGGCCGGCGCATCGTCGAGAGAGGCCGCGCCATCGACCGCCGCCAGGACGGCGCTCTGACGGCGGAACGCCACGGCAAGCTCGAGGCTCTTGGCCACGAACACCGTCCAGGTGATCACGGAAGCGATCGCCAGGCCTACCATCACCGACTGCACCAACCAGTCGGCGGCCATGAACATGCCCCACACAGAGAGGTCCTTGGGCAGGATGGCCGGGCTCACCGCCGCGGCGCCCGGCAGCGGCGTCGCCGGTGCTGGCTCGGCGACCGTCTCCGGAGCCGGCACTGCAGCCGGCGTATCGGCGGGCGCCGCCGCGACCGGCGGAGCGGTCGAGCCGTTCGACTGGGCAAAGGCCTGCAGCGGCGACAACAGGAGCAGGAGGATCACGAGAACAAGACGCATGAACAAGCCGACCTCAGCCGAGATGTTGAACGAGACGCGCCACCGGGCGCAGCCAGTGCGCCCGCCACGACAGGGTGGCGACGACGCAAAGCGCGCCGACGGTGACGACTGTGGCCCACAGCAGCGAACCCAAGCCGGCGCCATCGCGCACCAGCGCGAGGGCCAGCGCCGCAAGCAGCAGCATCCAGCCCACGCAGCGCAACACCGTGCAGGCGCGGCGCGGACAATGCCGGCTGCCGCCGAGATGATGCCAATGGCGGTCCTGGCTCACGGCGAGCGCGGCAAAGCCCAGATAGGCGCAGGCAAAGACCGCCAGCAGCAGGATCGCCTCAGGCATGGCGCACCCGTGCGACCCGCGACGGCCGGCTGAGGCGCAGCGCCGAGAAGGCGGCGATTGCCGCGCCCGCCAGCAGGAGGATGTCCATGCCGGCGACCGGCCAGAGATGACGATGCGCCAGGCTGTGCAGCAGATGATCGCCGGTCGTGACCCAGTTCAGCAGCGCCGCGGCGCACGCCAGCGCGGCCACGGTCCAGCACTGCTCCAGCCAGGCGCGCTGCGGCCGCGTCCAGGCGTGGGCGAAGGTTGCCAGCCAGACGAGATAGAAGGTCCAGACTTCCAGCGCCTCTCGGTTCTCGCCGAATGCTCTGGCGCCGAGCGGCAGCAACCGGTTGACGACAAAGAACGCGGTCGTCGCGATCAGCATGCCGGTGACCGATCCCACCGCCAACCCGTCGACGAAGCGCACGCCCTTCAGCCCGAGCTGCGCGTGCTTCTTCCGGCGCGATTCCAGCCAGAACAGGTAGCCGGTCGCGATCAGCACGCAGCCGGCAAGGCCGAGGCCGAAATAGATCCAGCGCAGGCTCCAGTGGTTGAACTGGATGAAGTGAAGGCCCGACAGGAAACGCTGCATGCTCATGACGGGCGCCGTGCCGGTGCGGTAGCTGATCAGCGCGCCGGTCGGTCCGTCGAAATACGCCGCGTCGTAGGTGCTGCTGACGATGCCCTCGTCGAGGCGGCCGAACTGCGCGATCGACTTTGCATCGCCGGGATTGCGGACGAAGAAGTAGCGAAGCGCCGAGCCGTCCCACATGCGCCGCGCCTCGGCAGCCATGGTGTCGAACGAGGCCAAGCCGCCAGGTTGGCCCGATCTGCCCTTGGGGATGACGTTACCGTAGGCGTCGGCGAAGAATGCCAGCCGGTCGTTGTTGTAGGTGAGCTGCCAGGAGCTCGGGAAATAGGTCGACCACAGGATGATCAGCCCCGACAGGCTGATCAGGAAATGGAACGGCAGGCCGAGCACGCCGGTGACATTGTGCAGGTCGAGGATCAGGCGGCGCGGCTTGCGGTCGGGACGAAAGGTGAAGAAGTCGCTGAAGATCTTGCGATGGATGACCACGCCGGAAACGCACATCGCCATCATCGCCATGCCCGCTAGCCCGACCAGCCAGTAGCCGATGTCCAGGAAGCGGAGGTGCAGCATGTAATGAAACGGAAAGATGAAGCGCGTGCCGCCGAGCGTCCCGGCATCGGGCAGGACCGTGCCGCTGCTCGGATCGACGAAGCGATAGACGAAGCCCGTCTGGCCTCGCCACAGGAGCCGAATCGCGGCGTCGCGATCGGTCGGCAATGCGGCGCTGAAGACCGGCGACTTCGCAGCCGCCGCCTCCTCGTAGAATGGGCGCAGCGGCTCGAGCGAGAACGTCTTCGCCGGCGCCGGCAACCGGATCATGGGCGCCATCCAGCGGTCGATCTCGCGGTCGAATACCGCCAGCGTGCCCATCCAGAAGATCGCAAACAGCAACCCACCCAGCACGACGCCGGCCCAGGTATGCAGCCAGTTCATCGAGGCGCGGAAGCCCTGCTCCATGTCAGCCTCCGCTGGCCAGGCGCAGGAGCCCGAAGGCGCCACCCCAGGACGCGATCCCGACCGCGGTGAGGATGAGGCAGAGGCGAACCAGACTCGGCTCGGCAAATCCCCAGATCAGCAGGCCGAGATAGACCGGGAAGGCCAGCATCGAGGCGAGCACGACGGCTTCGCGGGCCGGCATCGCCGTCGTCGCCGGCAGCGCCCGCGCGGCCAGCGCCGCCAGCCCGGCGGAAACGGCATAGCCGCCGCCGACAGCCGCGACGAGACGCACGATGATTGGGACCGCCTGCCTGGCTCCCGGCCGCTGCAAGGTACGCTGCAACTCGATCGGCTCCCTGATGTTCGCGGTTCGTCCGTTTCGGCGCCTTGAAGCGCCGAAAAGGGCCAAGCCGAATCGCCGCTCCTAGCCCTATGACGAACGAGAGGACTGTTTTTTCATTATTTTTCACGTCGAGCTGCGAGTGATTTTCGTCCTGACGGTCGGGACGCCGATGGGCTAAAAGCACCAGCCCATGACCGCCAACGACAACGACCATCGCGGCCTCCTGCCGGCCGGCCTCGCCGATCTGCTGCCGCCCGACGCCGCCCGCGAGGCGCGCGCCATCGACCTCGCCATCGAGCGCTTCGCCGCCTTCGGCTACGAGCGCGTGAAGCCGCCATTGGTCGAGTTCGAGGAATCGCTGCTGGGCGGCCCGGGCGCGGCGTTGGCGCCGCAGACGTTCCGGCTGATGGATCCGGTTTCGCAGCGCATGATGGGCGTGCGGCCGGACATGACTGTCCAAGTGGCGCGCATCGCCGTCACGAGACTGAAACACGAGCCACGGCCGCTGCGCCTGTCCTACGGCGGCAACGTCATCCGTGTGCGCGGCGGGGCCCTGAAGCCCGAGCGCCAGTTCGCGCAGGTCGGCACCGAGCTGATCGGCGTCGATTCAGCCGAGGCCGATGCGGAGGCTGTGCTGCTGGCGGTCGATGCGCTGCGCGCCATCGGCGTGGCCGAGCTCTCGGTCGATCTCAACCTGCCGACCCTGGTGGCTGCGGTCGGTGCCGGCCTGAAACTGCCGCCCGACACGCTGCGCCGCGTCCGCCGCGCCCTCGACCGCAAGGACGAAGGCGGCATCGCCAAGGCGCTGGGCGACGCCAAGAAGGCCATCGACGTGTTCACCGGCCTGCTGCGCGCTGCGGGACCCGCCGAGCGCGGCATCGCCCAGCTGAGCGCGCTCAAGCTGCCTGCCGCCGGCGCGGCCGAGGCGGCGCGGCTTGACGACGTGGTGAAGCTGATCCACGCCGCCGACGAGGACCTGCCGGTCACCCTCGACCCCGTGGAATATCGCGGCCTCGAATACCAGACGGGCGTATCGTTCTCGGTATTCGCACTCAGGGGCCGCCACGAGCTCGCCCGCGGCGGCCGCTACTCAGCCGGCTACCCCGAGGACGGGGTCAGCGAGCCCGCCACCGGGTTCACGCTCTACATGGATGCCGTGCTGCAGGCGTCGGAGGCGCCGGCCACGCGGCCGCGGCTGTTCCTGCCGCCGGGCACGCCCTGGCGCGATGCCCAGCAATGGCAGGCCAAAGGCTACGCGGTGGTGCGCGGTGTAAGCGCAGCAGACGACCCGCGCGTGGAAGCCAAGCGGCTGCTGTGCAGCCACGCGCTGATCGACAAGGAGGCTGTGCCGCTCTAACTC
>JAEZHS010000672.1 GCA_023436825.1 Pseudomonadota bacterium
CCGACCATCACCCGCGAGCCGTTCAAGAACCGCGGCCGCATCACCGACCTGATCGCCAGCGGCACCTTGGCGAACGACGTCGGCCTGCCGCCGATCGGCAGGGCGCACGACCGCTTCATGCTGTGCGGCAGCGTGCAGATGCTGGCCGGCATCCGCGTCCTGCTCGAGGGCGCGGGCCTCAGCGAAGGCAGCACGACGGTGCCGGGCGAGTTCGTGGTCGAGAAGGCGTTCGTCGAGTAGCGCAGCAGTCACGGCGCCATGCGGTCGAGCAGACGGTCACGCCACACGTATTGATGAACGAGCGCCGCCATCGCGTGGAGGAAAGCGACCAGGATAGTCAAATTGGCCGCGAGTTCGTGCCATTCATTGATGCTGCGCCGAATCGCGGCATCGCCACTCCCGAACTGCGGCAGGAACCAGACGCCGAATAAATTGAAGCCCCGGTACGACGCGTCGGCGATACCCAGCACAATCACCGCGCCGAGGAGAACGTACAGCGCGTGGTGAGTCGCTCTTGCAAGCACGTACAGAACGCCCGTGTCGGCTGGCGGCAGCGCGCGCCCGAAATGCGCTCGCCAGGCAATGCGCGTCAGGAAGACGAATCCTGCGGTGAATCCGAGAAGCACATGGGCCGACCACAGACCCGTGCGAAACGGACCACGCGGCACCCAGTCGGCGGTCTGGCCGATCACCCACAGGGCGACGACGAGGCCGACCATCATCCAGTGCAGCCAGATCGTCGTCGGGTCGTAACGTGCATCTTTTGTGGGCGTCGGCTCCACATCCTTTCTCCTTCGCACGGTGCAACTCACTGCCAAACTAAATGAACGAAGCTGACAGGCGGTTGACATGGATCAACGGGCAGCCGTCAGCGCCATTGGGCCTTTCACCGAACGGGGCGTTGCCCGCGGCGGCGATCGCCGGTACGCTGTTCGAACCAGATGGGGATGGAGTCCCCCGACAACCGCCGAAGAGGCCGATGACTCCTACCGAACGCATGGGCGCAGGTAGGAGGTTGTCATGACTCAAGTGTGGGCGCAGACGGCGATGTGGCTGGGGTTGGCGCTGATCGCTACCCTGCTATCGATCTGGTTCAAGGTTGCAACCGCACTCTCGGAAATCGTCGTCGGGACGATCGCACAGCTGATCATCGGTACGGTCGCTGCCGTCTTCATGCTCGCGGTCGACGACTCGTACATCAAGTTCCTGTCAGGCGCCGGCGCCATCGTGCTCACCTTCCTGGCTGGCGCCGAGCTCGATCCGCAGGTCTTCCGGCGCAAATGGAAGGAAGCGACCGCGGTCGGCATCGCTGGTTTCCTGTTCCCCTTCCTCGGCTGCGCTGCGGCGGCACACTGGCTGCTCGGCTGGGACTCGCGGCAAAGCTGGCTCGGCGGCGTGGCCCTGTCGACCACCTCGGTCGCCGTGGTCTACGCCGTGATGCTCGAGTTCGGGCTGAACCGGACCGACTACGGCAAGACCCTGCTCGCCGCCTGCTTCATCAACGACCTCGCAACGGTGCTGGCGCTCGGGTTCATCTTCGCGCCATTCACCGAGCGCACCACGGTCTTCGCCAGCGGCGCCATCGCGGCCTTCGCCATACTGCCCTGGCTCACGCCGCGCTTCTTCAAGTTCTACGGCAACCGGCCGTCCGAGCTCGAGGCGAAGTACCTGCTGCTATGCCTGTTCGGCCTCGGCGCCCTGGCGAGCTGGGCCGACAGCGAGGCCGTGCTGCCCGCCTACATCGTCGGCATGGTGCTGGCGGGCACGGTCGGCCGGGACCATGTCCTCATCCGGCGACTGCGCACCCTGACCTTCGGCTTCCTGACGCCGTTCTATTTCATCCGGGCGGGCTCGTTCGTCTCCCTTCCCGCGCTCATCGCGGCACCCGTTGCCTTTCTCGTCATGCTGGGCGCCAAGATGCTCACGAAGTTCGTCGGCGTGTATCCGGCGACGCGCGCCCATCGCAGCCCACGCCGCGAATCGCTCTACACGACGTTCCTGATGTCCACTGGCCTCACCTTTGGAACGATCTCCGCCCTCTTCGGCCTGTCGCATGGCGTGATCGACCGGAGCCAGTACTCCATCCTGGTGGCGGCCGTGGTCGCCAGCGCCGTGGTGCCGACGCTGATCGCCAACGCCTTCTACCTGCCGCACCACCTTTTGCCTGAAACGGCGGAAGGCGAGGCGGAGCCGGAACCCGTCGGGGTCGAAGCGCGGCGCCAGGGCTGACGCACCGCGGGGCGATTCCAGCCGAACGGATGTGCTCCACCGCTTGGTCGACCGTTGACGATCCTGACCGGCGGGCCCAGGATTCCAGTTGCACTGAGGTCACTGATCGATGGAGGTCTGTGATGGTGCAACATAAGCTGCCTTTCGAGAATCGCGTGACCAACGGCGAACACGCTTGGGAATGGCACTGCCAACTCGAACGCATTGGCACCAACAACGTGCGCATGATGTTCGCCGACCACGAATGCCATCATCCCGAGGACCGCCTGGTCGTGGCCGACGTGCCGCCACAGTTCGTGCGCGACTGGCTCGCCTATCACGACCGACATGCGGCGCGCATGGAGATGTGTTGGCGCGCCGGCGTGATCGTGCTTGCCGCCATCGCCGCAACGGCGTCTCTGTATACTGCCTTGCACTAGTTGCCGAGGTGCATGACGACGGCTGAGCAGGCCGCACGTTGGTCGCGCAATGGTCCGTCCGGACCGCAGGCTTAGCCCTTCACGTCGACGCGCCGACGCGCCAGCATCGCCTCGTCGACCGCGAGGCCAAGTCCCGCTCCCTCCGGCACGACCACGCATCCGCCGTCGGGCTTCGGTGCATTGATGAACGTGTCGGCGGCGCGCGCCCAGCCGTCGGCCAGCTCTGCCGGCTTGGTCGCGCGCATGTGGGTCGCGAGCACATGCAGATTGGCGGCGTTGCCGATCGCGGGCTGGGTCTGGTGCGGCACGAACTCCGCGCCGTGGGCGTGGCAAAGGGCAGCGCATTGCATCATGCCCGTCACGCCGCCCATCTTCACGATGTCGGGCTGGACCATGCGCACGCCGCTTTCGATCAGCGCCGCCACCGACTGCAGCGTGTAGCACTGCTCGCCGGCCGACACCGTGATGTCGAGCCGCTGCGCGACCTCGCCCATCGCCTTGAGGTGGTAGTATTCGACAGGCTCCTCGAACCAGAGGTAGCCGAGATCTTCCAGCGCGCGGCCGACCCGGATCGCGGCGCCGACCGAATAGCGGTTGTTGGCATCGAAGGCCAACGGGAAGCCCTCGCCCACGAGCCTGCGCACGGCCTTCGCCTTGGCGATATCGCCCGCGATGTCGCGATCGATCTCGCCGCGCGCGCCGTCCCAGCGGATCTTGATCGCCGACGGCCGCTCCGCCTCGAGCCTCGCCTCGACCGTCCGCAGCACGCCGTCGACATCGCGGTCGGCATTGCCGCCGATCGAGGCATAGAACGGGATGCGCGTGCGCCACGCGCCGCCCAGCAGCTTGTGGATCGGCTGGCCGAACGCCTTGCCCTTCAAGTCCCAGAGCGCGATATCGACCGCCGCCAAGGCGCCCGTCACGATGCCGTCGGGGCCGAGCTTGATCAGCTTGTGCAGCAGGCGGTCGAGCACGACGGCATGATCGAGCGGATCGGCGCCGATCAGCGCCGGCGCCATGTCGCGCGCGATGACCTGGAGCGACGCCACGCCGCCCTGCATGGGCGAAGCCTCGCCAAGACCGGTCATGCCGTCGGCGTGGACGGCGACGACGGCGGTCGCCGAGCCGAAGGCAGCCTCGGCGGCGGAGCGAGAGATGTCGCCCCAGCGCACCAGAAATGTTTCAATCTTGGCGATCTTCATGATGGCCCTATCCGCTCTCTCTCAAGACTAGCTCGAACCCGAGATCGACGCGCCGAGGCCTCGTCGGATCGAGCGCCAGTTCGGCGGCCGTGCGGCCAATGGCGACACCATGGACACGGATCGTGCTGACGGCCGGCGCGAACAGCCGTCCCATCTCGAGGTCGCCGAGCCCCACGACGGCGACAGGCTGGGGCGAACCGGCGGGTCCAAGCAGATCGGCGCGGCGCATCGCCGACAGGAGAGCGATGGCGTAGGCGTCGTTGGCCGCGAAGACGGCGTCGGCGTCGGGTGCCTCCGTCAGAACCACCGTCGCGGCGCCGGGGCCGGCCCCGCGTGCGATCAGCACACGCTGCGGCTCGTCCAGTCCCGCGCCGCGAGCAGCCTCGACGAAGCCCAGCCAACGCTGCTCGGCGCGGCGGTCGTCGCCGCCGACGAAGGCCAACCGTCGCCGGCCGGCCTTGGCGAAATAGCCGGCAACCTCGATGCCGGCGGCATAGTTGTCGAACCCGGCCGCAGCGTCGATCGGTGCGGCCGGCAGTTCCCAGGTCTCGACCACCGGGATGCGCGCCCGCCTCAGCATCTCGGCGCCGGCCGCCGTCGCCGGTGCGCCCACCATGATGACGGCCTCGGGCCGGCGCGACAGGAGCGCCGCCAGCATTTTCTCCTCGCGCGCATCGTCATATCCCGACTGGGCCAGGATCACCGTGAAGCCGAGCGGCTCGAGCACCTCGGAAAGGCCCTGGACGGTATCGGCGAAGATCGAGTTGGCGATCGTCGGCACGAGCACGCCGACCGACCGCGTGCGAGCGCTGGCCAGCGAGCCCGCCACCATGTTCGGCACGTAGCCCAATTCGCGCATCGCCGCTTCGACGCGCAGCCGCGTATCGTCCGACACGATGCCCGGCTGTCGCACCACCCTGCTGACAGTGATCGGCGAAACCCCGGCGCGCTTGGCAACGGCGTCCAGGGTGGGCGCGCTGCGGGCCGGCAGTTCCATCGGGTCAGGCATCTCGCCCAGCATATCCCTGCCATGCGATCTCGCCATTGCAATCCACCGAATGACAGCGCTACCATTAGCTAATGACAGCGCTATCATAAGCCGTCAAGGCATGGAGGAAGCAATGCTCAGCGAGCAGCAAGTTCAGGCCTACAAGCGGGACGGCGTCATCGTCGTGCCCGACGTCCTCGACGGCCAGGTCCTGACCCGCATCCGCCAGGTCGTGGCCGAGTTGGTTGCCGGCGCCGCCGACACGACCGAGCACACCGACGTCTACGACCTCGAGCCGGGCCACACGCCGCAGAGCCCGCGCGTGCGCCGCATCAAGGCGCCGCACAAGGTGCATGCGGTGTTCGACGAGGTCGTGCGCAGCCCGCAGGTGATCGGGATACTCACGGCGCTGCTGGGACCGGGACTGCGCCTGCACGGCTCGAAGCTCAACATGAAGTCGGCGCATTACGGCTCGCCCGTCGAGTGGCACCAGGACTGGGCGTTCTATCCGCACACCAACGACGACGTGCTGGCGATCGGCGTGCTGCTCGACGACACCGACCTCTCCAACGGCCCCATGCTGGTGTCGCCCGGCACGCATACCGGGCCGGTGTGGAACCATCACGGCGCGGACGGCCGCTTCGCGGGCCTCATCGACCCCGACGAGATCCACGCCGAGATCGAGCGTTCCATCCCCTGCATGGGCCGCGCCGGCAGCATGTCGTTCCATCACGTGCGCGCGCTGCACGGATCGGCGCTCAACACGTCCGATCGCCCGCGCAACCTGCTGCTCTACGAAGTCGCGACGAGCGATGCATGGCCGCTGATGGGCGTGAAGGATTTCGCCGAGTTCGACAGCCGCCTGCTCGCGGGCCCCTCGGTCACCACGCCGCGCATGACGGCAGCGCCGGTCCGCATGCCCCTGCCCCCGCCGCTGCGCAGCGGCTCGATCTACGAGACTCAATCCATCGCGACGAAGTCCTATTTCAATCGCGCAGCCTGAGCGGCCGCGGCCCCTGAAAAACAGGCCGATAAGAACAAGCAGATGAGGAAACGCCATGACAACGACGACCAAGGACGCCGGCCGCATGCCGGTGCGCGTGATCATTGCCGCCAGCGTGGGCTCGGCGCTCGAATGGTATGACTTCTTCCTCTACGGCACCGCCGCCGCGCTGGTGTTCGGCGAGCTCTTCTTTCCCAAGAGCGATCCGCTGGTCGGGACGCTGCTGTCCTTCCTGACCTTCGGCGTCGGCTTCGTGGTCCGGCCGCTGGGCGGCATCATCTTCGGCATCATGGGCGATCGCTATGGTCGCAAGCCCGTCCTGGTGACGACCCTGCTGATGATCGGCATCGGCACGACGGCAATCGGCCTGCTGCCTACCTACGCGCAGATCGGCTACTGGGCGCCGCTCCTGCTCGTGGCGATGCGCGTCGTGCAGGGGCTGGGCGCGGGCGCCGAGTATGGCGGCGCCGTGATCTACCTGGTGGAGAATGCGCCGGCGCGGCACCGCGGCTTCTGGGGCGGCTTCGCGCCTCTCGGCGTCTCGGTCGGCAACCTGTTGGCGGCCGGTGCCTTCGCCCTCGTGACCATGCTGCCGCGCGAGGACCTGATGTCGTGGGGCTGGCGCGTGCCGTTCCTCGCCAGCATCCTGCTGATCGCCGTCGGCATCTATGTCCGCCTGCGCGTCACCGAGACGCCGGTCTACACCGAAGCCGTGGTCGCCCGGAACAAGGTCGAAAGCAATCCGGCGATGACGGCCCTGCAGAAGCATCCGCGCAACTTCATGGTCGTGCTGGGAGCGCGACTGGCTGAAAATGGCCTGGGGTACCTCTTCCCGGTCTGGGGGTTGAGCTACGTCATCAGCCTCGGGGTTTCCCGAGCCGATGCGTTGAGCGCCCTCATGGTCGCCTTCATCGTCGAGCTGTTCGCGATCCTGGGCTTTGCCGCCCTGTCGGACCGGATCGGCCGCCGGCCCGTCTACATGTTCGGCGCGCTCGCCGGCGTGGCGCTCGCCTTCCCGTTCTTCTGGCTGGTGAGCACCAAGGAATGGATCTGGATCGCACTCGCCTTCATCCTGGCGCGCGCGGTGGTGACGGCGGCGATGTTCGGACCGCAGGCCGCCTACTTCGCCGAGCTCTTCCCTCCGCAGCGGCGCTTTGCCGGCTTCGCCTTCGCCCGCGAGCTGGGCTCGTTGCTGGCCGGCGGGCCGGCGCCGTTCCTCGCCACCGCGCTCGTGGCCTGGGCCAGCGGCGCCTGGTGGCCGGTCTCGGTCTATGTGATCGTGCTGTCGCTGCTCACCACCTGGGCCATCTGGGCCGGGCCCGAGACCTACGAGGAAAGCATCACGACCGACAATTCGCTGCCTGCAGCATCGGCACAGCCGGCGCGAGCCTGATCCGTGCCGCAGCAGCTTCGCGTCCTGCAATCGCTCTGGGCCATGGAGCGGCGTCGCGCAGACGCCGCCGAATGGCCGTTGCAGACGCAGCTGAAAATGATCCGGGACGCGGGCTTTGACGGCGCCGGCGTCCGCTTCATCGATCCCGACTTCGCCACCGAAGCCACCGACTTCCTGCGCGCGCACGATATGATCTGGCAGGCGCAGTGCTATCCGACCAGCGTCGACGATCTGAAGCCTGTGCTCGACCTAGTGGCACGGTTGGGCGCCGACCACGTCAACCTGCAGCCGAACGTGCGGCCGCGGCGCCTCGAGGACTGCATCCCATTGCTGGAGGGCTGGCGGCGTCTCAGCGAACAGTCCGGCGTGGCGGTCCATGTCGAGACCCATCGCGACCGCATGACGACCGATCTGTACTTCATGCTTCAGCTCCTCGACTGCTTCCCCGACCTCAGGCTAACGGCGGACATCTCGCACTATCTGGTGGGGCGCGAATTCGCCTGGCCGGTCGACGAGGAGAACCACCGCATGATGCACCGCGTGCTCGACAATGCCTGGGGCATCCACGGCCGCATCGCCAGCCGCGAGCAGGTGCAGATCTCGCTCGGCTTCCCGCAGCATCAGGGCTGGGTCGAGCTGTTCATGGGCTGGTGGGAATACGCCATCCGATCCTGGCGCAAGCGCGCCGGCCCGCACGCCATCCTGACGTTTCTGTGCGAGCTTGGGCCGCCGCCGTACGCCATCACCGGCCCGGACGGCGCCGAACTGTCGGACCGCTGGCAGGACGCGCTGGTCCTGAAGGCCAAGATCGAAGGGCTGTGGCGGCGTATCGAGGCGGAACCGGTCTAACGACACAGTCGCTGCGCCGGCAACTTTCTCGTTCCTCTCCCGTTGGTTGGACGCCACTCGGGAGAGGCGCACATGAACCCTTCGCTTGGCATCATCGCCATAGCGGCCATTGTAGCCGGCGAAGCGCTCGCGCAGACGAACCCACCGCCGGCCGATCCTCTTACGGTCAAGCCGGTCCCCTCGCAGGCCCAGACGACGGAGTCGGAATCGATCCGCACCAAGATCGAGCAGGCGGGCTACACCGACGTGACGGACCTGTCGCGTGATAGCCTGGGCGTCTGGCGCGCCCGCGGCCGCAAGGGAAATGACATGGTCGAGATCTCGGTCGACAAGGGCGGCCGGATCAAAGCCGGCGCACGCTGAGCCTCCAACAGGATGGCTCTATAAGCCCAGGAGCGCCTGCGCGTTGGCATCGGGAAGGCTGCCCAGCAGGGCGACGAGGCCGACCAGGGCGGCCGGCCACCAATCTGCCAGACGGACGTAGCCAGGACGGTGGAAGGTCCTCTGCGATTCAATCCGGAGATACATGGGAGAACTCTTTGGTGATCGAAACGCGTCTAATAATATGGCTGAAGATTAAGGAATATATCACTGATATTCAAGGAGATTTCTTCCCTTTCTAAAGTTAAACTTTACCCAAGCAAGTTTAACGCGAGAGACGCCTTTTCTGCTTATTTTTCAAATGATTGCGAGAAATTACTCAGCCGCGGCCGACAAGTTGAACTGCAGCTCCGCCAGCCGGGCATAGAGGCCGTCGCGGCGGACGAGGTCGGCATGGCGGCCGACATCGACGACCCGGCCGTGGTCAACCACGACGATCCGGTCGGCCTTCTGTACGGTCGCCAGCCGGTGGGCGATCACCAGGGTCGTGCGACCCTTCATCAGCCGGTCGAGCGCCTGCTGGACGGCCAGCTCGCTTTCCGCGTCGAGAGCGCTGGTCGCTTCATCCAGCAGCAGGATAGCGGGGTTGCGCAGCACGGCGCGGGCGATGGCGATGCGCTGGCGCTGGCCACCCGACAGCCGCACGCCGCGCGCGCCGAGGTCGGTAGCGAAGCCCTGCGGCAAGCCCTCGATGAACCTGAGCGCCGAGGCTGTCTCGGCCGCGGCGCGCACTTCGGCGTCGCTGGCGTCGGGCCGGCCGTAGCGGATGTTCTCGGCCACTGAGGCGCTGAACAGCACCGGCTCCTGCGGCACGATCGCCAGCGTGCCACGCAGATCGGCAAAGCGCAGGTCGCGGATGTCGACGCCGTCGATGCGGATCGCCCCCGCCTCGGGATCATAGAAGCGCAGCAGCAGGTTGAACACGGTGGTCTTGCCCGCCCCCGAGGGGCCGACGATGGCCACGGTCTCGCCCGGCGCGACATCGAGGTCGAAGCAATCGAGCGCCAGCTGCTCTTGTCGTGTCGGATAACGGAAAGACACCTTCTCGAAGTGCACGCCGCCACGCAGCGGCGTGGGCAGAGGCTTGGCGCTCGCCGCTTCGACGATGGCGGGCGGTTCGGCGCGCAGCTCGGCCAGGCGCTCGGCGGCGCCCGCGGCGCGCTGAAGGTCGCCGATGGTCTCGCTGATGGCGCCGCCCGAGCTCGCCACCAGCACGGCATAGAAGACGAAGGCCGTGAGATCGCCAGCGGTGATGCGCCCGCTCAGCACATCATGGCCGCCCATCCAGAGCAGGAAGCCGACGGCGGCGAAGACGATGAAGATCACCAGCGTCGTCATCACCGCGCGCTGGGCGATACGGCGACGGGCGGCGACGAAGGCGCGCTCGGTGGCCTCGCCGAAGCGTTGCGTGGCGCGCTCCTCCTGGGCGAAGGCCTGCACGGTGCGCACTGCGTCGAGCGTCTCGCCGCCCTCCGACACCATGTCGGCCATGCGCGCCTGCGCCTCGCGCGACAGGCGTCGGACCTTGCGGCCGAACAGGATGATCGGCGCCACCACAAGCGGCACGACCGCCAGCACCAGGAGGGCGAGCTTGGGGTTGGTGATCACCAGCATGGCGACGCCGCCCACGCACATCAGCGAATTCCTGAGCGCCACCGACGCCGACGAACCGATCACCTGCTCGATGAGCTGGGCATCGGCCGAGATGCGGCTCATCACGTCACCCGTGCGCTTGACCTCGAACCAGGCCGGCCCCAGGCGCACGACATGGGCGAACAGGTCACGGCGCAGGTCGCCCACCACGCGCTCGCCCAGCCACGACACCAGATAGAAGCGCGCGCCCGAGGCGATGGCCAGCACGACGGCGACCGCGATCAGCGAGGCGAGCGCGTAGTTCAGGATATCCGGCCGGCCCTGGGCGAAGCCGCGATCGATCAGGGCGCGCAGGCAGGCGCCGAACGCCAGCACGGTGCCTGCGGCGACCAGGAGGGAGATGATCGCCAGGATGGTGCGGCCGCGATAGGGCCGCAGGTACGGTCCGAGAAACCTCAGTCCGCCAAACCGGTTCACGACGGCTGCCACTCCAGGGCCACGCCCAGCTCGGCCGAAAGGTGGGTCAGGAGGTCTGGACCGCCGCGCGTGTCCTTCCACTGGCCCGAGGCCGCATCGAAGGCGTAGTGCCGCGCCCCGCTCCGGGGCGAGCTCAGCCAAATCTGCCGGGTTGGTGCATGTTTGTTCACGACCCAGGTCCCGTCATCGCCATCGACCGTCAGGATCCCGCCCTGCAGTTCGGCATCGGCATGCGCGCCGATCCCGTCCTCGAGGGCGGCTAGAAGGCTGTTGGCAAGGCTTTCAAAGGCGGATTCGTTCATTGGCCTGGTCGGTCTACAGGCCCCTTTAGCCGCGGACAACCGGGTTCTGGCCGCACTTGTCCTCGCCCCTCACCCCCTGTATACCCCCCGCCTTGTCGCGCCGGCCGGTCGGCAATCGGCCCATATGCGCTGGAGATTGTTCATGAAAGAGAAGACCCACCCCGACTACCACAAGATCACCGTGGTGATGACCGACGGTTCCTCGTTCGAGACGCGGTCGACCTGGGGCAAGGAAGGCGCCACCCTGCGCCTCGACATCGATCCCAAGACTCATCCCGCCTGGACCGGCGTGCGCCAGACCATCGATCGAGGTGGCCGCGTGCAGCGCTTCAAGGACCGCTTCGGCATGACCGGCGGCGTGGGCGCCGGCACCAAGTCGAGCGGCGCCAAGCCGGAAGCGACGCCAGCTAAGGGCGCTGCCAAGAAGAAGTAAGGCGAGGCTTCTTCGGAGCCTCTGTTACACTCCGTCTTCCATTTTTGGGGAGACGGTGTGGTGAAGTCGTCCGTTGAGACGCGCGAGCGCGTCCGAGTGGTCTGTGCACACGATTGTCCCGACATGTGCTCGCTCATCGCCCATGTCGAGGACGGCAAAGTCGTGCGCGTGCAGGGCGATCCGGATCATCCCTACACGGCGGGATTCGCCTGCGGAAAGGTGAACCGCGACGCCGACCTCGTTAACTCTCCCGAGCGCATCAGGACGCCGCTCAGGCGCACCGGCCCCAAGGGCTCGGGACAGTTCAAATCCATCACCTGGGACGAGGCGCTCGACGAGATCACGGCGAAGTGGAAGACGATCATCGCCGACAGCGGCCCGACGGCGCTGCTGGGCTACGCCTACTCCGCCCACCAGGGCCTGATGAATCGCGGCCTGGTGAACGGCCTGTTCCATGCGCTGGGCGCGTCGCGCCTGCAGGCGGGAACGGTGTGCGACACCTGCTGCGAGACGGCGTGGGAAGTGACGGTCGGACCGATCGGCGGCGCCGACCCCGAGGACGTCGTGCATTCCGATCTGGTGATCTCCTGGGGGGCCGACCTCGCTGCCACCAACGTGCATTTCTGGGCGTTGGCCGAGGAGCAAAGGAAGAAGCGTGGCGTGCCGATCGTGGTGATCGATCCGCGCCGCACGCGCAGCGCCAAGGCGGCCGACCTCTACCTGCCGATCCGCATCGGCACCGACGCTGCCCTGGCACTCGGCATCATGCACATCCTGGTGCGCGACGGGCTCGCCAACCGCGACTACATCGCCCAACAAACACTGGGCTTCGACAAGGTCGAGCGCGAGATCCTGCCGAAGTTCCCGCCGCATCGCGTCGCCGAGATCACCGGTTTGCCGGTCGCCGACATCGAGAAGCTCGCGGCGATGTACGGCAGGGCCAAAGCCGCGATGATCCGGCTCGGTGAAGGCATGACCCGCCTCACCCACGGCGGCCAGGCGCTGCGCACCGTGGCGCTGCTGCCCGGCGTCTCGGGGCACTATGCCGTGAGAGGCGGCGGTGCGCTGCTGCTGACGGCGGCGTCGTGCGATCTCAACTATGCCGCCGTGCGCAAGCCCTCGGGGCCGGCCACGACGCGCAACGTCAATCACCTGCGGCTCGGTGAAGAGCTTCTCAACATGAAGGACCCGCCGATCCGCGCGCTGTACGTCTCGGCCAACAATCCCGCCGTGACCTGCCCCGAGGTGCACAAGGTGCAGAAAGGCCTTTTGCGCGAAGACCTGTTCACCGTGGTGCACGATCCGTTCATGACCGACACGGCGAAGTACGCCGACATCGTGCTGCCGGCCGCGAGCTATCTCGAGACCGACGACCTCTATCGCGCCTACGGCGCGTACTGGATGCAGTGGGGCCGGCAGGCCGCCAGGCCGCAGGGCGAGGCGCGGTCGAACTTCGATGTCGCGCAGGCGCTCGCGAAGCGCATGGGCCTCACGGACCGCATTTTCACGCTGACGCCGCAGGACGCAGCCAAGGAGCTGTTCAAGGGCGCAACCGGTCCTGCAGCCGCCGCCGATCCGGCCAGGCTGTTCGCCGGCGAGCCGATCCACATCGCACATGAGTTCAAGGGGCAGGTCTTCAAGACGCCGTCCGGCAGGCTCGAGTTCTATTCCGAGCATCTTGCCAAGCAAGGCGTGTCTCCCCTGCCCGACTGGCGCGAGGATCCCGTCGAAGTAGCCGAAGCTGCCAGGTGGCCGCTGCGCCTGCTGACGGCGCCCGGCTACTTCCAGGCGCACACGGCGTTCTCGGGTGTCGGCTTCCTGCGCCAGCGCGAGGGCAAGCCGTTCTGCGTGCTGCATCCCGAGGATGCCGGCAAGCGCGGCCTCGAGAACGGTGACGAGGTGCGGCTGTTCAACGACCGCGGCGAGATCGGCCTCATGCTGCGGGTGAGCGACGAGATCCAGCCGGGCGTCGTGCTGGTCCCCGGACAGCGGCCGACCAGCGAGGCCGTGTCGGGCACCATCAACATGCTCTGTTCCGACCGCTACACCGACATGGGCGAAGGCGCCACCTACCAGAGCACCTGGCTCGATGTCGGGAAGTGGCAGGGCTCATAGTCTTCCGAACCGCGCCCATCTTGCGCTGATGAATCATGAGGCGCGCTGGAAGCGCGCGGTCCGGAAGAGAAGACTAGACGAACCGATGCTGTGTGCGCTCGCGCTTGGCGAGTTTGGGCACCGCCTGGCCCACGATCAGCGTCTTGAAGTGTTCGGTCTGCTGATGCTCGGCGAAGGCCGCATCATCCTTGAAGACTTCGTAGAAGAAGAACTTGTGCGGCTCGCTCGTCGACTGGTGGATCTGGAACGCCTTCACGCCTGGCTCGCGCTGGGCCTGCGGGAGGAACTGGCGCACGATCGCCTGCACGGCGTCGACCTCGTCGGGCTTGGCCTCCCAGAACGCGGTGACGATCAGACCATCCTTGAGGCTGTGAAGATCGGCCATGGCTTTCTCCGTCGGTTGTTGACGGCGGGACCATAGGCCTCCCATCGGCGCCGTCGCTTCGGCGCCGGTCGAACTGCTCATGTTGATGGATCACTGCGCCTTGGCGATCGGGCGGCCGCCGCGCATCGCCTCCAGCTCCGCCTTGACCCGGTCGGCAACGAGGGCCTCGCCCTTCTGCGTCCAGTGACCATCCATCTTGCGGTAAGTGCCCGGGATGCCCTCGAGCACAGGGCGCAGGTCGACGTGGCGGATGCCCGCCTTGCCGAGCGCGGCGGCGAGCTGCGCATGCCATTCGTCGCAGATGTAGTTCCAGCTGTAGGCACGGGGCCACGGCCTCCAGAACTCGACATATTCCGGATCGACGCTGCCCATCGGCACCAGGAACACCGACAGCGGCACGCCGCGCTGGCGGAGCACCCGTTCGGTGGCTTCGATCCAGGAGAACGTCGCCTCGACATGTGCCTTGTCGGCCTTGCGCGCGGCATCCACCCGGCTGGTCGCCACCTCGAAGTCTCGCGCCTCCCAGCTCATCAACGTGCCGAACATCCAGTCCAGCAGGTATTCCTGCTCTCCCTCCTTCTGCGGCAGGGCGATGTTGAAGAAGCGGTTGTCGCCGCGCGACAGGATCTCCGCGATCTGTTCTTCCGGCAGGTCGGGATAGACATAGGTCTTCACGTACGAAACGATGCGCTTCTGCCGTTCCTCCGGCGGCGAGATGATCGCGGCATACAGCATCTCGTCGTCGCGGGGCGGCGCCTTGATGCGCGACTGGAAGAAAGCCGCAAGGTCGAGACGGTTCACCACCAGCCAGTTGGTCCGCGGCATGATCATGCCGAGCAGCGCGCCGCCCGGCGATTCGTCGACCCAGCGCGGCCAGATCGAGTAGCTGTCGCCGGGGCTCACGAAGTCGTTGCCGGCATAGATGAAGAGCAGCACCGCGTCGGGCTGCAACTCCAGAGCGACGTCGCGGATGCGGTAGTAGTAGCTGCGCGGATCGGTGGCCGCGACGCCGAAATTCACCGCCTCGATCTTGTGACTGGGCTGCGTGCGCTGCTGCACTGCCGCCGGCAACGACAACGGCGTGAAGCGCGAATCGACGAAGCTGTCGCCGACGAAGATGGCGCGCCAGGCGCCAGGCGGCTTGTCGATCGTTCGCTCGCTGTCGCGCATGCCCCAGGAATTGTCGGGATCGGCGAGCCAGGGCTGGTTCTTGAAGGGAGTCGCCAGATGACGCACCGGCGCCGGCTCGCGCGGGTTCATGGCCCGCGCAGGCCAAGCCGGTACGTAGAAAGAAGACAGGACCTCGATTCCCACCAGGGTAGCGGCGACGAGGATGACGCCGAACAGGGTGCCGAACACCCAGCGCTTACGACGGCCCATGGCTCTCCCCAACCGAACACCGAGGTCCGCCTCGGCAAAGCGATGATCGCATGACGGCCGGCCGCGTGCGACGCGCTCGCAGCTTCGTGAAAGCACTTTGCGGCGCCGCTGCAGTTCGACTGAATTTCGGCCGGTCGCCCCGTCAGCCCAGCGGAACGAGTGCTTGCGGCCACACGATGCCGCGTGCCGCCCTAAGCGCCGCGGTGTCCATGTAGACGGTCTCCTCGGCGATGCGGCCGTCGCGCAGGCGGAACTTGTCGACGCCGCGCCAGTCGATCCGCTGACCGCCGGCGGTGCGCGTCGCCTGCCATTCGACGACCACGACATCGCCGCGTACCGCCCAGTCGAGCAGTTGCCAGACATGATCGGGTGCCGTCTCGCGCACCAGCGCGGTCAGGCGGCCGAGCTCCTTGCCGGCGACGGGCCGGTCGTAGAGCGGCGAGCGCAGGACGCCGTCGGGATGCCACAACGCCAGGAAGGCCTCGGGGTCGCGCGCCGCCCAGGCGGCGGCAAAGCGGCTGACGAAATCCTGAACATCCACATCGGCCATCGCAGTCTCCTTCTGGATGAGCGACACCTAGATGGGCGATGATGCATCGTCTGGCGGAGTTCGGACCCGACATATCATGGCAAACCGACTGATTCTCGATACCGACGGCGGCGTCGACGACGCCCAGGCGCTGCTGCTGCTGATCGCCTCCGGTCGCGCGCCGGACGCCATCACGACAGTGTACGGCAATGTGAGCCTCGAGACGGCCACGGAGAACATCCTGGCAATCCTCGCCGCCGCCGGCGTCCACATCGAGGTGCATGCCGGCGCCGCGCTGCCGCTGGTGGAAACCCGCATCGACGCCCGCCACGTCCATGGCGACGATGGGCTGGGCGGTGCGCCGCGGCCGGCGGAGACCCGCGATCTCGCCGGTTGGGACGCCGTGCAATTCCTCACCGCCACGCTGTCGGCAGCGGCCGATTCGGCCGATCCCGTTGATCTCCTGATGGTCGGTCCGCTCACCAACCTCGCGCTGGCACTGCGGCGCACGCCGGGGATCGCCAAAGGCATCGGCCGCCTCACCGTGATGGGCGGTACGCTGCACGGCCGCGGCAATGTCACCCCTGCCGCCGAGTTCAACATCTTCTGCGATCCCGAGGCGGCGGCCATCGTGCTCGGCGCCGGGCTCGATACCACGGTGGTGCCGTGGGAGCCGTGCCTCAGCCATTTCCTGGCGGGCAGCGACCTCGATCGCATGCTCGAGGCGGCGCCCGAGAGCGAGTACAAAGCCTTCGTCCGGGGCCTGATGACGCACGACCGCAGTCGGCACCTGCGCGAGGGCAAGGGCGACCGCCTGTTCCTGATCGATCCCCTGGCCGCGGCGGTCGCGGTGGAACCGTCGATCGTCACCAAGGCGCTGCGGGCCTCGATCGGCGTGGCGCTGGCGCCCGGCCTCACCCGTGGCATGACGGTGGTCGACCCGTCCGGCCGGGTCGGTACCCCGACGGTGACCGTGGTCGAGGAAGCGCGATTGGACCGGCTTGCGGCGCTGGTTGCGGCATCCCTCGCCTGGTCGCCGCCCGGAGGATGATTTTTCCTATGGCTGCCGTGCAGGCGATTTTCTTTTCCCTTGGCACGAAATGCGCTTAGCTGTCGGCAGACAGGAACTTTCGGCGAGAGGGAATGGCAGGCAAGGCGAAACCGGTGGTGGGCGTTATCGGCAACGCCTCGGTCGTGAACGACCGGCACAACGTACAGCTCGTGGGGCAACGCAACATGTGCGCGATCGCGGAGGTCGCCGGCGCCCTGCCCTTGATGTTCGCCGGCACGCCGGACATCACCGACGTCGATGCCCTGCTGGGCGCGGTCGACGGCATCCTGTTGACCGGTGCGCGCGCCAACGTCCATCCGACCTGCTTCGGCGTCGAGCCCGATCCGCGGCACGAACCCTACGACCATCATCGCGACGCCATGGCGCTGTCGCTGATCAAGGCCTGCGTCGAGTGCGGCATCCCGTTGTTCGGCATCTGCCGCGGCCTGCAGGAGATGAACGTGGCGTTCGGCGGCACGCTGCATCCGGAGATCCGCGACATACCGGGCCGCATGAACCATCGCATGCCGCGGCTGGCGAACGGCGAGGTTCATCCCGATCCGGAGGTCGTGTTCGCCGATCGTCACGAGGTGCGGCTGGCCAAGGATGGCACCTTCGCCAGGCTGCTGGGCCGCGATTCGATCCGCGTGAATTCGCTGCACGGCCAGGGCATCCTCGAGCCCGGCGAGCGCGTGGTCGTCGAAGGCGTCGCCGAGGACGGCACGATCGAGGCGATCCGCATCGCCGATGCGCCCTCCTTCGCGCTCGGTGTGCAGTGGCACGCCGAATACGACCCGCAGAGCAATCCCATCAACCGCGCCCTGTTCCAGGCCTTCGGCAAGGCGCTCCATCAGCGCTAGCGGACCGCGGTCCTCTGGCCCGCTCATGTCTTCGTCTTCCGGACCGCGCGTCCGCGCGCGCGGTCGGGAAGATCATGAGCGGGCCAGAGGACCGCGGTCCGCGCTGCGCTGCCTGAGCGAAACCAACCGCAACCCGGCGACGATGGCAGCGAGGGCGGCGAGGACGAAACTCATCGGCACCCAGAACGCCGCGGCGGCGACATCGGTGCGGGTCAATCCGGCCGACAGGCCGGCGGCATTGGCGGCCAGCCCGGAAAGGGCCGCGCCCAGGGCGAAGCCGGTCTGCTGCACGGTGGCGATCGACGAGGCGGCGAGAGTCTCCTCGCCCGCCCGTGCGCCGCTCATGACCCTCTGGGCGATGAACGCCCAGCACCCGCCGATGCCGGCGCCGACAAGGGCGATCGCGGGAAATACGATCGGCGCCGGCTTGAGCGGCATCAGCAGCGCGACGCCGACCAGACCCAGCGCCATCATGAGCGGACCTGCGACCAGCAGGCGGTCGCTGCGTTGTTCCGGCGTCCCGGCGACCAAGAGCGACATGCCCGTCCAGCCGAACGAGGCGCCGGCCACCATGTAGCCTGCTTCGAGCGGGTCGAGCCCGTGCAGGGACTGCAGGAAGATCGCCACGAAAATCTGCAACGGGCTATAGGAGACGGCGACGAGCAGGGAGAGCCACAGGCCCATGCCCGTCAGGCTGCCGAAGGAGAACGCGTCGGTCGGCAGCAACGGCTGGCGCGCCCGGCGATCGATTCTCAAGGTCACGACCAAGGCGGCAACGGCGCCGACGAGCAGCAGGAGCTTCGTGGGCAGGCCGGGAGCGATCGCCATCAGGGACATGGCGGCGATCGCGGCGCAGATCAGCAGCACGCGCAGGCCGGGGATGCGCGCACCGGCGCTGCTCGTGGCGCTGAGCGGCAGGGCGCGTCGCGCCACCACCACCAGCACGACGGCCATCGCCGTCACGGCGAAGAAGGCGCCGCGCCAATCGCCGTAGCGGGCGAACAGGCCCCCGACCAGCGGACCGACCAGGATCGACATGCTCCAGGCGCCCGACAGCAGAGCAAAGCCGCGCGCCCACAGATTTTCCGGAAAGGTGCTGCGCACCAGGACATAGGCCATGGCAGTCAAAAGGCCGCCGCCGAACCCCTGCACGAAGCGGCCGGCGACGACCTGCTCCATCGTCGGCGCCAGTGCACAGGTGAGCGCGCCCACGCCGAAGATGGCGGCCCCGGTGCAGAACACCGTGCGCGCGCCCAGGATCGAGGTCAGGTAGCCGGTGCAGGTCGCTGCCACGATCGACGAGGCGAGGAAGGCCGTGGACGTCCAACTCATCAGCGTGGCGCCGCCGAGATTGTCGACCACGCTCGGCAGCACCGTGGCGAGCATCAGCACGTTCATGGAATGCAGCAGCACGCCGCCCACCAGTACCGACACCGCCGGCAGCCAGGCCGGGCGCAACATGGCGCTCCAGCCGGTCTCGACCGTTTCCTCCGACATTTCGAGGTTGAATGACCATGTCCGCAGCACAGGGTCAAACGACCAACGCTCATACCTCATCTGGGCGTGAGGTATGGACGGACCTGGATGGGCGAGTTCTGCCAGTCCTTCAAGGAGGGTCGGCGCGCGTGTCAATCATGTGCTTGCCGCAATCCGCCGATGTGCATACCGTGTCTTCTGCACAGCACGCCAGATCGTCCAGTCATCCACCATACCGGAGAAGCCCATCGCTCGCCGCTTTCGCCTGCGCGCAGAAGGCACGGTTGGCGTCACCGATGAACTGCAGACGCTTGGCTACTACGCGCCGGGGACGAGACCGACGATCGTCGATCCGATTGCCAATGCCTCGATCGGCGAAGCCACGATGGTGCACGAACATGTGCATCAGACGCTTACGATCAATACGACATACGGCGTCTTCACCCTGATTCTCGACCATCTTGCGCGCCAGGGACATCGTATCGAGGAACAGCGACTATTCGAGGAAGAGCAATGGGACCTCCACGAAGCGGCGGCCACGTACTGCGAGATGTGCCTCATCGCTCGCCAGCATGCGGAGCGCTTTGATGCCGCGGTACGGTCGCTACCCTCGGCATCGTCGGGGGATCCGGCCTATCGCGAGTGCTTCGACTTTCTCAATCAGCTTCTGCCGATTGACATCAAGAGTCCGCCGTCGGTGTTGATCGCTCAAAGCAATGCGATCGTCGCCATGGCGGCCTGTGCCCTCAACAACGATTGCCTGTCCCGATTCGCGCAGCCTGAGCACCTCGATACCCGGTCGGCGGAAGCCTATCTGCACCAGCAATCGCCAAATGACCGATTCCAGCGCATCGTAGCGGCCGTAACATCACATCCATCTTGCCAGGAACTGCTGGGCAGACACGCGAATGCCTCCATCGGACCACTGGTGTCGGAAATCGCGCAGATCATGCCGGACATGTCGATCGTTACGACAGACGAGGACTTCCAGACAGTAACGGCGCAATTCGTCGACGCATGGGCAACCTACCTGTCATCGAAGGGTGTCCATCTGCAGCTGTCGCGGGTGCAATCCGACCCACTGGCCGCAATCGTCGACGATCCGGAGCGACTGCGTCGCATGCGCCGGCAATTCGCCGCAAGGCAGTGGACGCTCAATGCCACTATCATGCGCGAGAAACTTCAGCAGGCACGCCGCGATCGCTCTGGAATCATGCTGGCCCTCGCCATGAGGGTGGAAGAAGAGGTGTTCCTCGAGTTGCTTCCCTTTCCGCTGAGCGACGACGGGCAAAACCCCGCGCCGGGTCTCGATCCTTTGACACACTTTATCGGCAATGGAGGGTTCCTGACAGGCATCCTGCCAGTCGGAGACGTCGTGTCGCTATTGGAGGAATTCCAGGAGTTCCGGACCGCTGCAACCTTCTACAGCAGCAAGACTCTGATGCTCTGGGCAGCCCAGACTGCCGATCGGAAGTGTTTCGACAAGACAATCGTCGCCTGCGTCCATTCAGAGCTGTCGAAGGAAAGCCTGGAAGACGTGCTCATCATCAACCGGCTACGCGACACGGGCAGATACTACTTCATGCAGCTCTCCGCGGCGCAGAGCGCGGCGTGTTTCGTAAATCCGCAGCGGGCCGGCCTCTACGCCATCGTGAAGACTGCCGGTGCCGGGGGCATGGCGCTACTCAACGCCCTCGCCACCCAAATGGGTTTGGAGCCATTCGAGCCGTCCGCGGCCGACATCGGGCCGCATACCGAGTTGCTCAAGCTGATGGCATTGGCATTGATACAGGAGGAGGATTGACCACTGGCAAGGGCTGGGAGGTAGAGGTCCGAAAACCGCGAGCGACAGCCGCTCGCCCGTACTAGATTCCCGGCATGGAACTGCACGATCGCCGAACCTGCTATCGAGCCTTCGAGACCCATGACGCCCGTTTCGACGGCCGCGTTTTCGTGGGCGTCACCTCGACCGGCGTCTATTGCCGGCCGATCTGCCCGGCACGCACGCCCAAGTTCGAGAACTGCCGCTTCTTCGCTTCGGCGGCTGCCGCGCAGGAAGCTGGTTTCCGTCCCTGCCTGCGCTGCCGGCCCGAGATCGCGCCCGACCTCGCCTTCTGGCGCGGCACCGCCAACACAGTGAGCCGCGCGCTGGCGCTGATCGCCGACGGAGCGCTCGACGGCGAGGACAGCGATGTCGAGGCGCTCGCCGAGCGGCTGGGCGTCGGCGGCCGCCAGCTGCGCCGGCTGTTCCAGCGTCATCTCGGCGCCTCGCCCATCGCCGTCGCCCAGACGCGCCGCGTGCTGTTCGCCAAGCAGCTGCTGCACGACACGCATCTGCCGATGGCGGAAGTGGCGCTGGCCTCGGGCTTCGGCAGCGTGCGCCGGTTCAACGAGACCTTCCGCGACCTGTTCGGCCGGCCGCCGAGCGCGCTGCGCCGCAAGACCGGCACGGACAACTCGGCGCGCGAGGGCGTGACGCTGCGACTCGCCTACCGCCCGCCGTACGACTGGCCGGGCATGCTGTCGGCGTTGGCGTCGCGCGCCGCCCCCGGCGTCGAATGGATCGACGGCAGCATCTGGCATCGCCGCATCGATCTCGACGACAAGCAGGGCCGCGTCGCCGTCACCCATCTGCCGGCGCGCAATTCAGTGATGGTGACCATCCGCTTCCCCTGCGTAAAGGCCCTGCCCTCGATTGTGGCGCGCGTGCGCCGCGTGTTCGATCTCGGCGCCGACATCGCCACCATCGACAGCCACCTGGCGCGCGACCCCAAGCTCGCGCCTCTCATCAAGAAGCGCCCCGGCCTGCGCGCGCCCGGCGACTGGGAGCGCGAGACCATGGCCGTCTTGCAGGACAGCAATGCCCCGCCTGCCTGGCGTCCCTGGCACGCCTATGCCCATCAACATCTCAGGATGGCGAACCATGGTTGAAGCCCTCACCCTGCTGATCGATCGGCTGCAGACTCCGATCGGCGAACTGCTGATCGTGGCCGATCGCGCCGGCAAGCTGCGCACCATCGACTGGACCGACCACGAAGCGCGCATGCGCCAGCTCCTCGACCGCTATTACGGCAAGAATGCCTACACGCTGCAGCCGGCTCGCGATCCCGGCGGGCTGACGAGCGCCTTGCGCGCCTATTTCAAGGGCGACATCGGTGCGATCGACCGCTTGCCGGTCGACGAGAGCGCCGGCACGGCGTTCCAGCAAAGCGTCTGGAAGGCCCTGCGCAAGATCAGAAGCGGCCAGACGATCAGCTATGCCGAGCTGGCGCGGCGCATCGGCAAGCCCAAGGCGGTGCGCGCCGCGGGCCTGGCCAACGGCCAGAACCCGATCAGCATCGTCGTGCCCTGCCATCGCGTGATCGGCTCGAACGGTACGCTGACGGGGTACGGCGGCGGCCTGCCGCGCAAGAAGTGGCTGCTCGAGCATGAAGGTGCCTTGGCGCGCTGACCGCGCATGGGTGACAATCGGGTAGTCCAACGGAGGCGACCCGATGCGCTACGGCTTCTACCTTCCCACCCGCGGCCCCACCGCCACACGCGCCGACATCCTGAGGCTTGCGCGCGAAGGCGAGCGGCTCGGGCTGCACTCCGCCATGATCGCCGACCACATCGTCTTCCCGGTGGAGAGCGAATCGCCCTACCCGTACACTCTCGACGGCAAGCATCCCGGCATCGGCGACGCGCTGGAGACCTTCTCCATCCTGGGCGTCGTGGCGGGCGCCACGGAGAAGCTGAGGCTCGTCACCTCCGTCCTGGTCCTGCCCTACCGCAATCCGGTGCTGACGGCGAAGATGGTGGCGTCGCTCGACGTGCTGTCCGGCGGACGCGTCACGCTCGGCGTCGGCGTCGGCTGGCTGAAGGAGGAGTTCGAGGCGCTCGGCAGTCCCGACTTCGAGCGGCGTGGCGCGGTGACCGACGAGTGGATCGCGATCTTCAAGCAGCTGTGGGGCCGATCGCCGGCGAGCTTCGACGGCAAGTTCTACAAGTACAGCGACATACGCTGCGAACCGTTCCCCCTGCAGAAGCCGCACCCGCCGATCTGGGTCGGCGGCCATTCCAAGGCCGCGTTGCGACGCACCGCGCGGCACGGCGACGGCTGGCATCCGGTGGGCGCCATCGCCGCGTCGCCGCTGCCGCCGCAGGAGATGTGGGCGCACCTGCAGACGCTGAAGCAGATGACGGAGGCCGAGGGCCGAGACTTCTCCAAGCTCACCATCTCCTACAAGGCGCCACTCTACGATACGAACGTGCCGGACCGTGACGGCAGCCGCCGCAGCTTCTCCGGCACGCCCGACGAGATCGCGGGCGACATCCGCTCGTTCGCCGCCATCGGCGTGCACGAGCTGATCTTCGATTTCCGCGGCAACTCGACCGACGCCAGCGTCGCGGGCCTGCAGCGCTTCGCGGCGGAGGTGATCCCGCTGGTCGCCTGACCCTACGATGCGCGCTGGAAGATCCTGCGCCCCCAGGCGCAGGCTTCGGCCATTGCGGAATCGGCGCCGCCGACCCTGCCGACCCAGAACAGGAAGCCGTGATTCATGCCGGGTCGGCGCGTGATCTCGACCGGCACGCCGGCGGCGCGCAGGCGATCGCCGTAGTGTTCGGCTTCATCCCGCAGCGGGTCGTACTCGGCACTCACGATATAGGCCGCCGGCAGGCGCGAGACGTCGGGTGCCCTGAGCGGCGAGGCGTGCGGGTGACTGGCTTGCGCCGCATCGCCGAGATAGTGCGCCCAGAACCACTGCATGGTGTCGCGCGTCAACCCGTAGCCCTCGGCGTTCTCCGCATAGGAAGGCGTGCCAGGCGTGTGATAGTCGGTAACGGGATAGAGCAGCATCTGCCCGACCAAGGCAGGACCGCCCTCGTCGCGCACGCGCAGCGCGGTGACCGCTGCCATGTTGCCGCCGGCGCTGTCGCCTGCAAGCACGATGCGACTGGAATCGGCACCGAGTTCCGCGGCGTGCGCCGCCGCCCAGCGCGTCGCCGCCAGGCAATCGTCGGGACCCGCGGGGAATTTGTGCTCCGGCGCCAGGCGATAGTCGACGGAGACGACGACACAGCCGATTCCCGCCGCCAGGTTGCGGCACATGCCGTCATGCGTGTCGAGGCTGCACAGCACGAAGCCGCTGCCGTGGAAGAACACCATGAGCGGAAACGGCCCGACACCCTTCGGCGTGTAGATCCGCAACGTCATCGGCCCACCTGGACCGTCGATGCTGCGCTCGCCGACCTTCGCCACCTCGGCCGGCCGCGCCATGACGGCAATGCGGGCCTCGTAGAGACGGCGCGCTTCGTCGACCGGCAGGGTATGCGTCTGCGGCACACCGCTTCCCTCGTCAAGCAAGGCCTGGATCTGCGGGTCGACGGGCATGTGTTGTGTTCTCCTTGCTTCTCCTCCTCCGTCATACGGGGGAGGCCGGGATGGGGAAGGCCCCAGTCCCGGCACTTGCGCATTTCAGATCATCGTCTTGTCGATACCATGCACGTCGCTTTCCCCTCCCGACCTCCCTGCCTCTTCTTCTCTTCCCCCGCCTGCGGTCCGCTTGCGGGGGGACGCCGCCCTCCCCGACTCAATGATCTGAAATTGGCCGGCGCCTTGATCGGCGGCTTGCCTCCTCCTCTATCCTGCTCCGTATGACGGGGGAGCAGGTTCGAAGAACGGCGCGTGTCGCGCTCAGTATGATCGCGCAACGGACCTCGGACATTTCATGTTTGGCCGAGGCCCCAGTCTGATCACACGATCGCCACACCTGATGCGCTGTTCATCCCCGGTCCGCGGGTTGACGGATGGAACCACGGCCTTAGTTAGATAGGCAGCGCCGTGCCGAACGATCGCGATCATCGTCGGCCATCGACCACTTTCAGCGTGGGAGGCGCAGCAAGACCAACGCTTTGCCTGAACGTAACCTCCAACCCAGAGGAGCGTGCGATGAAGATGAATTCCTCGCAGATCGAGCGGACTTTGCACACCTTGAACGCTGCCGCACTCAATGCCGAAGCCATTCCGGCGGAGCATCCTATGATGTCTCAGCTCGAACGCCTGTTCGGCGACCACACCTACTTCCTCGACAGTCGCGGCCTCAACATCGTGGAGCCCGTCGAGGCCGGGCATGTCGATGGACGGCTGGGCGTCGTCGTCAATCTAGCAAGCTGGACCGATGGCAAAGCGGAGAGCCTTCAGCCGCATCAGCCCGAGCCGACCGAAACGGTGATCGATCTCGAGGCTGACGGCCGCCATTGACCATCACGAAAGGAGAGCCAACATGAAATCGACGATCGGCTTTTGCGCCGTGACTCTGGCCGCGGCCGGCCTCTTGCTCGCAGCACCCGCGAATGCCCAGACGCAGACACCGTCGACACCGCCGACGGCGAAGCCCAACCGGACGGCACCGGCCGACATTTCGGAACAGAAGCTCGACGCCGCCGCCAAGGCGGTCAAGAACGTGTCCACGATCAGGGACAGCTACGAGCAGAAGCTGGTCAAGGCTCCGGCCGATCAGAAGGCCAAGCTGGCCGACGAGGCGAGCGACGCCATGGCGAAAGCCGTCACCGACCAGGGCTTGTCGGTCGAGGAGTACACGAACATCATCGAAGTGGCGCAGAACGATCCGACCGTGCGCAACAAGCTGCTGCAGCGGTTGAAGTGATCCGACCCCCTCCCCCGTCATACGGGGGAGGAACTTCGAGTATCAAGCCGCGAGCCTGATGCCGAACGACTGCAGGCTCGGCGTGATGCGCTCGGTGAGCAGCCCGACCTTGCGCAGGTTGCGCACCAGGCCGTCATGCAGGTCGCGGCGGAAATACTTGCGGAAGGCGGTCTCGTCGCCGCCGGCCGCGCGCTCGCGACGGAACTGCTTGATCTCGTCGAGCTCGGCCTTGCCGAAGCCCATGTCCTGGTAGGCGCCGAGCGGGAAGATGCCGCCAAGTGTGCGGCTCAGCGCCCACACGGCGAAGTCCTCCATCTCGCGATGCTCGGCCTCTGTCGCCTGCCCCACGATCTCGGGCAGCGACAGCATGGCGAAGCCCATGTGCCGCGCCTCGTCCTGCAGGATGCGGCGGCAGACCTGGCGCAACACGGGGTCCTTCGACGATTCCGCCAGCATGCGGAACAGCGACACCGCGAAGGTCTCGGCGACGAGCTGCAGGCCGATGGTCTTGAGGTACCAGGAAGAGGTGCCCAGCAGCGTGTCGAAGATCTCCTTGACGTTGCCGCCCAGCCCGTAGGTCTCGCCAGCCAGCCTGAGCTCGAGGTAACGCTGCAGCACCTCGTTGTGGCGCGCCTCGTCGGCGACCTGGGTGGCCTGGAAGAGCTTGGCGTCCTGACCCTGCACGCAGTCGACGAGTTGGCTGCACAGCAGCATGGCGCCGTGTTCGCCCTGCACCAGGGTCGAGAGCCGCCAGCGCGTGACCCGGCGGTTGAGCTCGACCCGGTCCGCTTCCGACATGGCGTCCCAGAAGCGCGTGCCGTGAATGTCGACGAGATCGTCGGAGATCAGCCCGCCGGCACCTTCCAGCGGCGCCGCCCAGTCGATATCGGTGGCGGCGTTCCATTGATCGATCTTGGCCTGCTCGTAGAGCCGGCGCAGGTCGGCCTGCTCGCTCGAATAGTCGTGAAGGAAGTGCGCGGTGTTCTGCGTCTCGACCCGATGACCGTTGGCCATGGCGTTCCTCCGTGTTCGTTCTTATTCGAACAATTGTTAGGAGGAATGTTAGCCGATCGGCCGCATCCTGTCATCAGGCTCCATCGTCAGGCATGCCCGGCGAAATGCACGACCACGGCGAACGCCACCATGCCCACGGCCACCGCCGCGATCGGTAGCAGGACCTCGATGGTGGCGAGCGACCCGCGCACGCGGCCGGTCGAGGTCTCGACGTCGCGGCAGGCCCAGTGACCGAAGGAGTCCGTCCGGCACTCGCGGTCGCCCAGATCGTCACGCGGGTGCCGTCGCCGCGTCAGCCACAGGATCGTCACCAGGCCCATGCTGACGAAGAAGAGCCGCTTACCACGACCAGCAACATGTCGGTGATGCCCATGGCCGGCGAAGCCCCAGGCGGCCAGGACGAATAGAGAGACCAGCAGGACAACCCCTTTGAAGACTCCGGGATGAAATGTCGTCGATCGAGGATCGAGCCGCGGGACGTGATCGCTCATCGCTTCCCTCCATGACGGGATTTGCCGTCCTGAAGGGAGCGTCGACCGCGGCCGGCGAGCGGCTGCGACCGGGTGGCGCGAGGCGAGGTCTAAGGAGCGGTGGCGCCTTGGTGTCCCAGGCGCAGCCTCGACGCTGGAACCCGCTCGTCCTCGGCGGGCTGGTAAACCACGCTGAACAGCGTACGGGCTTTGGCCAGGGCGTTGCCAAAGCCCTTCTGGTCGCTCTCGAAGGAATCGAAGCCGCAGCGCAGCATGAACGGCAGCTGGTCCTGCAGCACGCCACCGGTGGCGCGCAGTTCGCCGGTGTAGCCCATGCGGCCACGCAGCAGGCGAGCCTGGCTGTAGGCCCGGCCGTCGCTGAATTTCGGGAAGTTGAGCACGATCAGGCGTAGCCGGCCGACATGCGGCGCCAGATCCTCGACCGGATCGGTGTTGCTGAGCGACACCGCGGGCCAGGCCGGCCGCTGCTGCCAGTCGGCAAAGGCCAGCGGCTCGAGGATGGTGGTGTTCCCCGTCTCGCTAAACAGCGGCATAGACTCGCTCCTTGAAAGGCTGGGCGCCGATGCGCCGATAGGTATCGACGAAGCGCTCGCCCTCGCCGCGACTGTCGAGATAGGTGTGGACCAGGGCGTCGACGGCCTCGACCACCTTGTCGGCGGTCACGGCCGGACCGAGGATCGTGCCGATCGCCGTC
>JAEZHS010000694.1 GCA_023436825.1 Pseudomonadota bacterium
GAATGGCACTATATCCTATCAACGTGAGTGTACGGTACCTGTCCTGCGGCGACACCGCCTTCAGCGTCGAATTCGGCAACGAAATCTCCCCCGATATCAACGGCCGGGTGATGGCCCTGCACGCGGCCATCGGCCAGGCCGGGATCGCCGGCGTCGTCGAGACCGTGCCCTCCATGCGCGCGCTGATGGTCTGCTATGACCCGCTGGCGACGTCGCGCGCCAAGCTCGAGCCGGAGATCGAGGGCCTGATCGCGCGCGGCCTGCCGACCGACATGAAGAGCCGGCAGGTCACCATCCCCTGCTGCTACGACGATCCTGAATTCGCCCCCGATCTCGGCGAGGTCGCAGAGCGCACCAAGAAGAAGCCGGAAGACGTCATCACGGACCACCTCGCCTCCCGCTTCAAGGTCTATGTGCTGGGTTTCATGCCGGGCCTGGCCTACATCGCCGGCCTGGAGAAGTCGCTCTACCTGCCGCGACGCGCCGAGCCGCGGGTCCGAGTGCCGCGCTCCACGGTCGCCATCGCCATGGACATGACGACCATCTACCCTTTCGAGAGCCCGGGAGGGTGGCACCTGATCGGCCGCACACCGCTCTGGATGTTCGACCAGCGCCGCGAGCAGCCGGTGTTCCTGGCGCCGGGCGACTCCCTCTCCTTCCAGCGCATCGACCGCAAGAGCTACGACCGCGTCGCCCGCGAAGTCGAGGCCGGCACGTTCGACTGGGCCAAGCTGGTGAAGAGCGCATGACGGCCCAATTGAAAGTCGTGCGCGCCGGCCTGTTCGACACGCTGCAGGATCTCGGGCGCATCGGTTTCATGGCGCTCGGCATGCCGACCGCCGGCGCCATGGATCGCATCGCCCTTCGCCTGGCCAATGCGCTGTGCGGGAATCCCCCTGGCACCGCCGGCCTGGAGATCGGCGTGATGGGTCCCGATCTCCAGGTCGAGGCCGAGAGCGTGCGCGTCGCCCTCGTCGGTCCGCTGTCGCCGACGCTGTTCGAAAAGCCCGATGCGCCGCCCAAGCCGCTGGAGTCCGACCGCACGCACCTCCTCAAGCGCGGCCAGGTCCTGCGCGTCGGCATGATCGAAGGATCGAGCACCGCCTACCTCGCGGTCGCCGGCGGCTTCGCCCTGCCCTCTTTCATGGGCAGCTTGTCGACCTATGCGCGCGCCGGCGTCGGCGGCTTCGAAGGCCGCAAGCTCGCTGCCGGCGACGTGCTGCCGCTCGCCCGCGAGCAGGCACCGCCGGGCGACGAGAAGAGGCTGGCGCAGCCGTTCGACTACGGCAGCGGACCCATACGCGTCGTCTGGGGACCGCAGGACGACTATTTCAGCGACAGGGGCCGGCGCACCTTCGTGGAGTCAGACTATCGCGTCTCCAAGGAAGCCGATCGCATGGGCATCCGCTTCGAGGGACCGACCATCGAGCATTCAAAGGGGGCCGACATCATCTCCGACGGCATCGGCCCCGGCGCCATCCAGGTGCCCGGCGCCGGCCTGCCGATCGTGCTCCTGGCCGACCGCCAGACCGTGGGCGGCTACTCAAAGATCGCGACTGTGGCCTCGGTCGATTTGCCGCGCCTCAGTCGCCTGCTGCCGGGCCAAGTCGTGCGCTTCACGCCGGTGACTGTCGAAGAAGCCGAGAAGCTGCGACGCGACCAGGAGGCGCGGCTGCAGCGCGCCGTCGCCGAGTTCAAGACGGCACGCCCGCCGGGCGGCATCGACCTCGTGCGACTCTACGAAGAGAACCTGATCGACGGGGTCGTCTATTAGACCAGGTGCCGCCGACATGAATCGCCGAACCTTCGTCGTCGCCGGCCTTTTGGGCAGCTGGCTCCCCTTGTCAGCGCGGGCCGCGCCCGATCTGAAAGTGATCTACATCGGCGGCTTGGACTGCCAGCCCTGCACGGCATGGAAGAACAAGTACAAGGCGGGTTGGCTCGCTTCGCCCGAGTACAGGCAGGTCACGTGGATCGA
Organism: Pseudomonadota bacterium; assembly: GCA_023436825.1. Next base: position 1,979 of record JAEZHS010000694.1, read on the forward strand.
GGTCGAGGTCCCCAAGCTCAAGGAGGCCTACAAGGAGCGCTACTGGCCGGGCGAACTCGCGCCGATCCTCGATCAGCTTCCGCGCAAGAGCGGCACCCCGCGATTCCTGATCGTGAAGGACGACAAGCTCGTCGCCAACGAATTCGGCGTCAGCCACTGGCCGAAAATCATGGCCGAGCTCAGGAAGCAGCTCAATTAGGCTTATTCCTCCCCAGCAAAGCTGAGGAGGAACTACTTGACGTTTCGTCCATCGGCCCTGCCATGGGCCGGCGCCGCTTTCGCTGTGGCCGCTGCCGCTGGGCGTTGGTACGAACGAGATCGACCGAACACCCGAGGAATTGCGATGACCTGGCAACCGGAGATGGACGAGCTGCGCCGCCGTCAGGAGATGACCAAGCGCATGGGCGGCGCCGACAAGGTCAAGCGCCAGCACGACGGCGGCCGCCTCACCGTGCGCGAGCGCATCGACCGGCTGGTCGACAAGGACAGTTTCCGCGAGGTCGGCAGCGTCGCCGGCAAGGCCGAGTATGACGGCCGCAACGAGCTGGTCGATCTGATGCCCGCCAACGCCGTGATGGGCCGCGCCAAGATCGACGGCCGGCACGTCGCCGTCACCGGCGACGACTTCACCGTGCGCGGCGGGTCGGCCGACGCCACCATCAAGGAAAAGGACATCTTCATCGAGCGCTACGCCAACCAGTATCGCGTGCCGCTGATCCGCATGATCGAGGGCTCGGGCGGCGGCGGCTCGGTCAAGACCATCGAGACCACGGGCCGCGCCAACGTGCCGGGCGTGCGTGGCTGGGAATGGGTGGTGCGCAACATGGGCGAGGTGCCGACGGTCGGGCTGGGTCTGGGCTCGGTCGCGGGGCTCGGCGCGGCAAGACTCGCCGCCACGCACTACTCGGTGATGGTGAAGGAGACCTCGGCGATGTTCGTGGCGGGCCCGCCGGTGGTGAACAGGCTGAGTCCCAAGCAATACGACAAGCAGGAGCTGGGCGGCTGGGAGATCCAGCTGCGCGCCGGCGCCATCGACGAGGCGGTCGACAGCGAGGACGAGGCGTTCGCCGCCGCCCGGCGCTTCCTCTCCTACCTGCCGTCCTCGGTCCACGAAGCGCCGCCGCGCGGGCCGGTGACCGACGATCCGGCGCGCCGCGAGGACTCGCTGTTCGAGGCCATCCCGCGCGACATCCGCAAGGTCTATCGCATCCGGCCCATCATCGAGAAGATCGTCGACCAGGGCAGCTTCTTCGAGATGGGCAAGCTCTACGGCCGCTCGGTGGTGACCGGGTTCGCGCGCATCGACGGCTGGCCGGTGGCGCTGATGGCCTCCGACCCGATGTTCTACGGCGGCGGCTGGACGGCGGACACCTGCCAGAAGGTGGCGCGCTTCGTCGACATGGCCGAGACCTTCCATCTGCCGGCAGTCTATTTGTGCGACTGCCCAGGCTTCCTCATCGGGCTCGAGGCCGAGAAGAGCGGCGTCATCCGCCAGGGCGTGCGCGCCATGTCGGCGATGTTCCAGACGACGATCCCGTGGTGCACCTTCATCATCCGCAACGCCTTCGGCGTCGCCGGGGCGGCGCACCAGAACGGCGGCCGGCTCAACTGGCGCTACGCCTGGCCGTCCGGCCGCTGGGGGTCGCTGCCGCTCGAGGGCGGCATCGAAGCGGCGTACCGCGCCGACATAGAAGGCGCGGCCGATCCGAAGGCCAAGATGGCCGAGATCGAGGACCGCCTGAACAAGCTGCGCTCACCCTTCCGCAGCGCCGAGACCTTCTGGATCGAGGAGATCATCGACCCGCGCGACACGCGAAAGATCCTGTGCGAGTTCGTCGAACTGGCGGCGCCGGTGCGCGGCAGCGGGCCGAGCAGCCACTGGATGCGGCCTTAATCGGAGCGCGGACCTCCAGGTCCGCTCATGCTC
>JAEZHS010000213.1 GCA_023436825.1 Pseudomonadota bacterium
CTCCAGGTCCGCATTCTTGAGCGGACCTGGAGGTCCGCGCTCCCCTAAAGTCCAAGAACCATCTTGCTGATGATCCCTTTCTGGATCTCGTTGCTGCCGCCATAGATCGTGGTCTTGCGCGTGTTGAAGTAACGCGGCGCCGCGAGATGCGCGTAGGCCGGCCCGACCGGCTCCTCGTTGGAACCCTGCCACAGGAGGCCGGGCAGGTAGGGCGCAGCGTATTCGCCGACCGCCTCCATGGTGAGCTCGGTGATGCGCTGCTGGATCTCCGAGCCCCTGACCTTGAGGCCGGACACTTCCGGCCCGGGCTGGCCGCCATGCGCCATGCTCGAGAGCGCGCGCAGCTCGGTATATTCCAGCGCCGTGAGCTGGATCTCGAGATCGGCGATCTTCTCGGCGAAACTCCGGTTCTCGATCAGCGGCTTGCCGTTCTCCTGCTCGGCGCGGGCGATGTCCTTCAGCGCCTCGACGCCGCGCTTGGACTGCGGCACGGCGGCGATGCTGAGCCGCTCGTTGGCCAGCAGGAACTTGGCGCAGGTCCAGCCTTCGTTCTCCTTGCCGACCAGGTTGGCGACCGGAACCCTGACGTTGTCGAAGAAGACTTCGTTCACCTCGTGACCGCCGTCCGCCATGATGATGGGCTTCACGGTGATGCCCGGCGTCTTCATGTCGATCAGCAGGAAGGAGATGCCCTCCTGCGGCTTGGCCTTGGGGTCGGTGCGCACCAGGCAGAAGATCCAGTCGGCCCAGTGGCCCATCGTGGTCCAGGTCTTCGACCCGTTGACGATGTAATGGTCCCCTTGTTTCTCCGCCTTGGTGCGGAGGCTGGCGAGATCGGAACCCGAGCCCGGCTCGGAGTAGCCCTGGCACCACCATACCGTGCTGCGACGGATCGGCTCGAGGAACTTCGCCTTCTGCTCGTCATTGCCGAACGTGTAGATCACCGGCCCGACCATCTTGGTGCCGAACGGGATGATGCCCGGCGCATGCTCCTCGGCGCAGACATTCTCGAAGATGTAGCGTTGCGCCGGCGTGAATCCCGGACCGCCGTGCTTCTTGGGCCAGGTGTAGACCAGCCAGCCCTGCTTCCCGAGCGCCTGCTGCCAGCGCATGTAGTCATCGCGGATCAGGTGCTTGCCGTTCTTCACCTTGTCGCGGATGTCGGCCGGCAGGTGGCTGCGCACGAAAGCGCGCACGTCGTCGGCGAATTTCTGCTCTTCAGGCGTGAAAGCGAGGTCCATACAACCTCCCGGGTCGGGTTTTCGTTGGGCCGGAGTTTAGCCGCGAGCTTGGCCCGGACAAGCGACCAAGTGCCGGATCGCGGCTTGTGACGCCGCGACGCGGAACCACTTTACGTCACTTTTTTCTCCGTAAACACGTCTTCACTCGCGCGGCTTCAGGATGCCGGCCAGCCGCAGGACGAGATAGGCAGCGAGGGTGAGCCGAATACCGCCGACGGGAAACCGCTGCTCTCGTCCTGGAACGGCAACCACTTGGTGTTCATGCCGAAAACGCCGGCCAGGAGGGTCGGCGGCAGCAGCGGGACGTAAGGATCGACAGAAGGTTCGCATGATGGCGGCCGGTCACCAGCAGCCGGTCGGTCATGATGAAATGCAGGTAGCCGACATCCTCGGTCGCGCGCCATGGATCTCGCGCACCAGGTCGGCCAGGATCCCGTAAACGACCTTGTCCGCCGCATGCAGCCGCTGATGCCGATCGTGCGACAGCATCGTCTCGACGGCCAGATCGGCAGCGGGCTCGCCGTGCCGTCCTCGAGGATGTGAAAGGCCAGATCAGCCGGAACAACGCCAGGCGGTGACGCTTCGACGGGAACGAAGTCTTCGCCGACGGTCATGCGCGTCGCCAATGCTCGTAAGAGCAGGCAACCTAGGTCGGCTTCGTGACGACTTGGCGAACAGGGTTCGTCAGGTTGGGCCTCACTCCCTCGGGCGTGCCATAGACCTCCGGCGACAAGGCGAACACCAAGCCCTGCCAGTTCGTGTCCTGGCGGTCCATTCTGTCGCGGTTGGCATGGGCGATGTCCCGGAACGCCAGCAACGCAGCCCGGTCATCGAGCGATGCGGTGTCGACACCGAGATGCTGGTCGAACAACCTGGTGCGGAGGGTACGTGCGACATCGGTGTCCCAGATCGAGGCATTCATCTCCGTGTGCCCGCTGAGCGAGAACGGATGCAGGTTGCATGAGCCGACGGTGACCCAGACGTCGTCGACCACCATCATCTTGGCGTGCACGTAGGCAGCGTGTCGTTTGCCGTCACGCATCTCGGCGAGCCCGGACAGGGTGAAGTTTGCATACCTTGCCAGCGTTTCGATGCCCCAGAAGCGCGACGCCTCCTCGGGCTTGTGGCGTGCATCGAAGACATACCCCTCGGGGACCGGCGGCACGAGCATCACGATCTCGACGCCGCGTTCGGCGGCCTCAACCAGGTGGCGGGCGACTTCCGGCATCGGGATGGCCTGGTTCTGCAGGTAGATCGTGCGGCGCGCGGCGTCGATGGCGCGCTGGTACTGCTCCAGGATCGATCGCTCGATGCGCACCGGCGGATAGCGGCTGGCATCGAGCATGCGCTGGATCTGCACGGTGCTCGATCCGCAGGCGGGGCGCGGCTGGCCGGCATAGGGCAGCTCGTCGCTGCCGTCGCAGCACCAGTTGCCGTCGGACGCGTGGCGCTCGCTCGCCTCGTTCCAGCGCTCGACGAAATTGTGGCGCACGTCGGTCGCCGACGGCCCGGTCACCTCGACATAGACGTCGTGCAGGCGCATGGCGACGCTGGTGAGGTTGAGGCCGCCGACGAACGACGTCTCCGACGGGTGGCCGGCATCGATCACCCAGCTCTTCTGATGCTGGCAGAACACCGTGGCCGCCCTGTCCCAGCGGATCTTCAGGCGCGACCCGCGGCTCGCGAGCAGCGCGCGCTGCTCCGGCG
>JAEZHS010000697.1 GCA_023436825.1 Pseudomonadota bacterium
GGTTCAGGATCTGGGCGCTGATCGAGACGTCGAGGGCCGACACCGGCTCGTCGCAGATCACGAGTTCCGGCTCGAGGATCAACGCGCGGGCGATGCAGACGCGCTGGCACTGGCCGCCCGAGAACTCGTGCGGCAGGCGCCCCGACACCAGGTCGGCGTCGAGGCCGACGGCAGTCAGGACCTCGCGCACGCGGCGATCGCGTTCGGCTTTGTCGGTGACGCCGGCGATGATCAGCGGCTCGGCGACGATGTCGCCGATGCTGCGCCGCGGATTGAGCGAGGCGATCGGGTCCTGGAAGATCAATTGCAGGCGCCGGCGCATCAGCCGCATCTTCTCGGCCGCGAGCCCGGTGAGCTCGGTGCCGTCGAACACCACCTTGCCCGCCGTCGGCCGGCGCAATTGCAGCACGGCGCGGCCCAGGGTCGACTTGCCACAGCCCGATTCACCCACCAGGCCCAAGGTCTCGCCCCTGCCGACCTGAAGGCTGACGTCGGCCACCGCCGACAGCGTCTTGCCGCCGACGGGATATTCCACGACCAGGTTCTCGACGGAGAGCAGCGGCGCGGTCATAGCGGATGCCAGCAGGCAAAGAGACCGCCCCCTTCCTCGGAACCTGGGCGTTCCGGATCGGCGAGCGGCGGCTTGGCGGAACGGCAGTGATCGTCGGCGTAGCGGCAGCGCGGCTCGAACGAGCAGCCTTTGAGCGGCCGCGTCTGGTCGGGCGGGCGACCGGCGATGGCGGGCAACGGCGTGTGCGGCGGCGAATCGAGCTTCGGGATCGCGGCCAGCAGTGCCCGGGTGTAGGGCATGCGCATGCGCGTGAACAGCGTGGCCGTCGGCGCGCGCTCGACGACGCGGCCGGCATACATCACCGCCACCTCGTCGGTGCGGCCGGCGACGACGCCGAGATCGTGGGTGATCAGGATCATCGCCATGTGCCGGCGCTGCTGCTCGCGCGCCAGCAGGTCGAGGATCTGCGCCTGTACCGTGACGTCGAGCGCCGTGGTCGGCTCGTCGGCGATCAAGAGCTTGGGCTCGCAGCTGAGGGCGATGGCGATGGCCACGCGCTGGCGCGTGCCGCCGGAGAGCTGGTGCGGATACTGGCGCAGGCGCTGCTCGGGCGCGGGGATGCCGACGGCGGCCAGAAGCTCGACTCCACGGCGCATGGCGCTCGCGGTATCCATGCCGAGATGGGCCTGCAGGGTTTCGACGATCTGCGTGCCGATGGTGAGCACCGGATTGAGCGAGGTCATCGGGTCCTGGAAGACGACGGCGAGCTCGGGCCCGCGCAGGCGGCGCAGCTCCTCGGGCTGCAACGTCACAAGGTCGCGGCCGGCGAACATGATGCGGCCGCCGAGCTTGGCGCGCTTGGGCAGCAGCTGCAGCACGGCGCGCGACAGCATGGTCTTGCCACAGCCCGATTCGCCCACGATGCCGAGCGTGCTGCCGGGCGCGAGCTTCAGATCGACGCCGTCGACCGCGCGCAGTGGCCCTCGCGGCGTCGGCAGGTCGACGGTGACGCCCTCGACCGACAGGAGCGGTGCGGTCACAGCGCCCCCGGACGCGGGTCGGTCAATGCCCGCAGCGTGTCGCCGATGACGTTGAAGGCGAGCACGGTCAGGAACATGAAGCCTGCCGGCAGGAAGGCGAGCCACGGCGCGATGTCGAGGTTCTCGCGGCCTTCGCCGATCATGCTGCCCCAGCTCGCGGTCGGCGGCGGCACGCCGAGGCCGAGGAAGGAGAGCGCGCCCTCGACGACGATGGTGACGGCGACGGCCAGCAGGAAGAAGGCAAGCAAGGGCAGCGCCACGTTGGGCAGCAGCTCGCGGACCAGGATGCGGCTGTGCGTGGCGCCGAGCGCGCGGGCCGCCGTCACGAACTCGCGCTCGCTCAAGGTCAAGGTGACGGCGCGCGCCACGCGCGTGAAGGCGGGAATGCCTAAAACGCCGATCACGAGGGTGATGTTGGCGACCGACTGGCCGGCATAGGCGGTCACCGCGAGCGCGAACACCAGCGGCGGAAAGGCTAGCAGCACGTCGACGCCGCCGACGGCGATGGTCTCCAGCCGGCCGCGGAAGTAGCCCGCCAGCATGCCGAGGCAGCCGCCGATCGTGACGCCGATCACCGGCGCCAGAAGCCCGACGGTAAGCGACACGCGGCCGCCATGGATCAGCCGCGAGAGCTCGTCGCGGCCGAGATGGTCGGCGCCCAGGATGTGCCCCTCGCTGAAGGGCGCGGCCCGCTTGGCCAGGAAGTCCATGTCGGTGGGGCTTTGGATCGGCAGCCAGTCGGCAAAGATCGCAGCGAGCCCGATCAACACGATCCAGGCGACGGAGCAGATGAACAGCGCGCCGACGCGGCGCTGGCGGCGCACGGGTGTCGCGGTGGCGGGATCGCCTTCGAGCTCAAGCACGGCCATGGCGGATCCTCGGATCGAGCACGGCGTAGAGCATGTCGACGATGAAGTTCACGATCACGAAGCCCGTCGCCACGAACAGCACCACACCCTGCAGGATGATGAAGTCGCGGGCGTAGATGGCGCCGACCAGCAGGCGGCCGATGCCCGGCAGGGCGAAGATGGTCTCGACGATCAAAGCGCCGCCGATCAGGCGGCCAATGTTGATGCCGGCCACCGTCACCAGGGTGAGCGAGCTGGGCTTCAGCGCATGGACCAGCAGGATGCGCGCGGGCCGCAGCCCCTTGGCCTTGGCCATGGCGATGTAGTCTTCCTGCAGGGTGGCGATCATGTCCGAGCGCAGCACGCGCATCAGCACCGGCCATTCGGAGAAGGCCAGGGTCACCGCCGGCAGGATGAAGCTCTTGAGGTTGGCCAGCGGGTCCTCGGCGAAGGGCACCCAGCCGGTCGCCGGCAGCCAGTTCAACTCCACGGCGAACAGGTAGATGAGCAGGATCGCCACCATGTAATTGGGCAGCGACAGCTTGCCGAAGGCCAGCCCGGTGAAGAAGCGATCGACCGCGCTGCCGCTCTTCACGGCACACAGGATGGCGAGCGGGATGGCGATCACCAGCGCCAGCACCACGCCGACGACCATGAGCTCGAGCGACACCGGCAGGCGGTCGGTCACCGCGGCCCACACGGTCTCGCCGGTGCGGAAGGAGCGGCCGAGATCGCCGTGCAGCACGCCCCACAGCCACAGGCCGTAGCGCTGCCAGATCGGCAGATCG
>JAEZHS010000708.1 GCA_023436825.1 Pseudomonadota bacterium
TCCATGTGCAGCCCCTGTCGCTCGACAAGTTCGGCGATCCGCTGCATCGCTTCCCGGCCGTCACGGTCAGCGCCTGCAACCTGCAGCCGACGTCGCGCGGCACGATCCGGCTGCGCTCGCGCGATCCGTCGGCCAAGCCGGTCATCGCGCCGAACTATCTCGCCACCTTCGAGGATCGCCGCGTCGCCGCCGACGCGATCCGCGTGACGCGCCGCCTGATGAAGCAGCCGGCGCTTCTGGCCTATCGGCCGGAGGAGTTCCTGCCCGGCCCGTCGGTCGGCGACGACGACGCTTCGCTCGCCAAGGCCGCGGGCGACATCGGCACGACCATCTTCCATCCGGTCGGCACGGCGAAGATGGGCATGGCGTCCGATCCCACGGCCGTGGTCGACGAGCGCCTGCGCGTGCGCGGCCTGCAAGGCCTGCGGGTGATTGACGCCTCGATCATGCCGACCATAACCTCGGGCAACACGAATACACCGACGATCATGATCGCGGAAAAAGCGGCTGGGATGGTGATCGAGGACGGCCGGGCGATGCCGGCTGCGCCGGCGACCACCTCCTAGCTTTCGAGGAGGGCGGACATGGGCAAGCGCGTACTCGGCTTATTGGTGGCGTGCGTTCTCGGCATGGCGGGCGCCGCCCAGGCGCAGACGACGCTCAGGGTCGTCAATCATTCGGATCTCAAGATCCTCGATCCGATCTGGACCACGGCGTACATCGTGCGCAATCACGGCTACATGATCTACGACACGCTGTTCGCCCTGGACGGCAATCTCCAGGTCAAGCCGCAGATGGTCGACAAGTGGACGACCTCCGACGACAAGCTGGTGTGGACGTTCACCCTGCGCGATGGCCTGGAGTGGCACGACGGCACGCCGGTCACCTCCGAGGACGTCGTGCCCTCGCTCAAGCGCTGGGCGGCGCGCGACACGCTCGGCCAGCTGCTGTGGACCAAGGTCGCCGAGATCAAGGCGGTCGATGCCAGGACGTTCGAGATCCGGCTGAAGGCGCCGACCGGCATCATGCTCGACGCGCTGGGCAAGCCCTCGTCGAACGTGCCCTTCATCATGCCCAAGCGGGTCGCCGAGACCGATCCGTTCAAGCAGATCGAGGATCATACCGGCTCGGGCCCGTTCATCTTCGTCAAGGACGAGTGGAAGCCGGGCGACAAGACCGTCTACGTCAAGAATCCCAAGTACAAGCCGCGCGCCGAGCCGCCGTCGAACCTGTCCGGCGGCAAGGTGCCGAAGCTCGACCGCGTCGAATGGGTGGCGATGCCCGACCAGCAGACCGCGGTCAATGCCCTGCTCAAGGGCGAGATCGACGTCATCGAGACGCCGCAGCACGACCTGCTGAAGATCATGGAGGCGGACAAGAACATCAAGCTGCCGAACCTCAACAAGTGGGGCAACCAGTACATCTTCCGCTTCAACCAGCTCTTCAAGCCGTTCGACAATCCCAAGATCCGCCAGGCCGTGCTCTATGCCTTCAACCAGAAGGACTTTCTCGACGCCGTGATCGGCGATCCCAAGTGGTACAAGACCTGCAAGGCGATGTTCATGTGCGACACGCCCTATGCCAGCTTCAAGGGCTTCGAGGACAAGTACGATTCCAACTTCAACAAGGCCCGCGAGCTCCTGAAGGAGGCGGGCTACGACGGCACCCCGGTCGTGCTGATGCATTCGACCGACCTCTACGTCCTGGCCAACCTCGCGCCGGTCGCCAAGGCGCTGATGGAAAGGGCCGGCCTCAAGGTCGACATGCAGTCGATGGACTGGCAGACGCTGGTCAGCCGGCGCGCGCGCAAGGATCCGCCGGACAAGGGCGGCTGGAACGCCTTCCTGACCTCGTCGGCGTCGGTCGATATCGTCGATCCGCTGTCGAATTCCTACATCAACGCCATCGGCGAGAACGGCTGGTTCGGCTGGCCCAAGGACGACGAGCTGGTCAGGCTGCGCACGGCCTTCGCCGACGAAAGCGATCCCGCCAAGCGCAAGGAACTCGCCCTCGCCATGCAGCTGCGGGTGTCGGAGAACCCGACCCACGCCTTCGTCGGCCAATGGTACACGCCGGTGGCCATGCGCAAGAACATCAACGGCATGCTGGAATCGGCCGTGACGATCTTCTGGAACGTCGAGAAGAAGTGACGGCGAAGCCGTCACCCCGAGCGCAGCCGAGGGGTCTAGTTCCTCGCCTTGAACGCAAACTCCGCGCCCGACCGGATGCCGGTCGGCCAGCGCGCGGTCACGGTCTTGAGCTTGGTGTAGAAGCGCACGCCTTCCATGCCGTAGATGCCGTGATCGCCGAAGATCGAGGCCTTCCAGCCGCCGAAGCTGTGATAGGCGACGGGCACGGGGATCGGCACGTTGATGCCGACCATGCCGATCTTCACGTTGCTGGCGAAGGCGCGCGCGGCATCGCCGTCGCGGGTGAAGATCGCCGTGCCGTTGCCGTAGGCGTGGTCGTTCACCAGGCCGATCGCCTCGTCGAAGCTCTTGGAGCGCACCATCGACAGCACCGGCCCGAAGATCTCGTCCTTGTAGATGGTCATGTCCGGCGTGACGTTGTCGAACAGGCAGCCGCCCATGAAGTTGCCGTTCTCGTAGCCCTGCAGCTTCAGTCCGCGGCCGTCGACCACCAGCTTGGCGCCTTCCTTCACGCCCTGGTCGACATAGCCCATGACCTTGTCGCGGTGCTGGCGGGTCACCAGCGGTCCCATCTCCGACTGCGGATCAAGGCCCGGCCCGACCTTCAGCGCCTGCACGCGCGGCGCCAGCTTGGCCAGGAGCCTGTCGCCGACATCGCCGACGGCGACCGCCACCGAGATCGCCATGCAGCGCTCGCCCGCCGCGCCATAGCCCGCGCCGATCAGCGCGTCGGTCGCCTGGTCGAGGTCGGCATCGGGCATGATCACCATGTGGTTCTTGGCGCCGCACAGCGCCTGCACGCGCTTATTGCGCGCCGTGCCCTGG